>JAIBAC010000153.1 GCA_019695375.1 Acidimicrobiia bacterium | reverse complement strand
GACCTGCCGCGTCCGGGCTCCGCCGTCGAGGCACGCGAGGTGATCGCGTCGGCGCAGGCGGCACTCGTCCGCGGCGAGCTCGAGGCTGCGTCGCAGGCGGCACGCATCGTGCTCGACTACGACGAGTTCGACGTCGAGGCGCACTTCGTGATCGCGACGGTGGCGGATCGGGCGGGAGCGGCCGGCGTCGTCGAGGCCTATCGCCGCGTCCTGTACCTGGACCCCGGCTTCGCCCTCGCACGCGCGTGCAACGCCCCTCTCCTCGAACGTGACGGGCACAGGCGCCGTGCGGCCGCCGAGTACCGTCTCGCCGCGACCGGACTCGCCGATGCCCCTTCGCGCTACGAGCCCTACCTCGAAGAGATGTCGGCGAGCCTGCTCGCCGAGGCGTGCCTGCGCCGCGCCGACGCACTCGACTGACTCGATCCTCAGAGCGCGACGAGACGGCGTTCCAGGAACTCCACCAGCGTCGACTTCACGCGTTCGCGATCGAGCGCGTCGGTGGTGGTCACGACGTCGAGGCCGTCGAGGCCGAGACCTTCGCTCACACGGGCTGCATCGCCGGCAGGATCGGTCGTCTTGTTCGCCGCCACGAGATAGGGCCCGTCGGCCGCGGCCCGGAACCAGTCGAGGATCCCCCGCGCCTCGGCGAAGGTCTCAGGTCGCGTCGGGTCGACGAGGAGGATGAAGCCGAGCATCCCTCTGCTCGCGACCTCCCACATGAAGTCGAAGCGCTCCTGGCCGGGAGTCCCGAACAGGTAGAGGACCACCTCGTCGTCGATCGTGATGCGGCCGTAGTCGAGTGCGACCGTCGTCTCCGCCTTCGTCCCGAACCCGGTGTCGTCGGTGATCTCGCGCTCGGTCGAGACCCCGGTCACCTCCGAGATCGTGCGGATGAATGTGGTCTTGCCCGCGCCGAAGGGCCCGGCGACCACGACCTTGACCGGCTGCACTCCTACGGGCCTTTCAGACCGTCGACCGTGACTGTGGCGTCTCGAGGAGGCGCGCGGCGCTTCCTCAGCTCCCCAATCGGCAGTACCCCTCTCGCGCTGTAGCCGTCGTGGATCGGCGCCGGGACGCGGGACCGGCCTGGGCCACCGCGGAAGCGCGGTCGTAGACTCGTGCTGCATGAGCCGCCTGCGCGTGTCCCCGCGTGCCTTCCGCGCCTCGGCGTGGGCAAACGTCGTCGCCCTCGTCGTGGTAGTCGTCACGGGCGGTGCGGTGCGCTTGACGGGCTCAGGGCTCGGTTGCACGGACTGGCCGCTGTGCGAGGGCGCTCTCGTCCGCGTGGACGCGACGAGCTACCACCCCCTGATCGAATCCGGCAACCGCTTCCTGACCGAGCTCGCCGGGCTCCTGATCCTCGCCCTGTTCGTGATGGCGCTCCTGCGCGCCCCACGCCGGCGCGACCTCGTCTGGCTGTCGGTGTCGCTCGGGGTCACCTACCTGCTCAACGGCGTGCTGGGAGCGATCGTGGTCTACGTCGACCTGGCTCCTGTGAGCGTCGTCGGCCACTTCGTGCTCGCCGAGGCCTGCATCGCGATCGGGTTCGTGCTCGCGCACCGCGGCGGGCTACCGGACGCCGAGGACGGTGTCGTCCACCTCGTCTCCGAAACGCGAGCCGGCACCGTCTCGCGCCGGCTCGCATGGCTGCTCACCGGCCTCGCCGTGTGGGTGATGATGCTGGGAACGGTCGTGACGTCGTCGGGACCCCACGCCGGCGACCCGGCGGCGGAGCGTCTCTCGTTCGCCTTCGCCGATGTCACGCGGATCCACAGCGTGAGCGCGATCTGCACCCTCGGCGTCGCCGTCTACTTCCTGTGGCACCTGAGGCGTGACGGCAGTGCGTCCCGCTCGCGGCGACCCGTCGCGGCCTTCACCGTGCTCCTCGTCGCGCAAGGCGTGATCGGCTACGCCCAGTTCTTCGCGGGCGTCCCCGCGCTGCTTGTCGGTGTGCATCTGCTCGGCGCGACTTTGGTCTGGATAGCCGCACTTGCGATCATCTGCTCGTTGGAACCGCCGGCCCCGGTGGGTGGCGACGGCCACCGCGTCGACCGTGTGCACGGCACACACCGCGACGCCGACCGCACGCCCGTTGCCGTCTGACCTCGCCCGATTAGCATCGCCGACGTGGACCCCACCCGCATCCTTCCCAGCCCCCTCCGCCCGCTCGCACGATCCGCCGACGAACTGCTCCGCGGCTCGCTGCGGATGGCGTGCGTGGCCGTTGGATCGGCACCGCCGCCGTGGCGCACCCCCGCCGCCGCGTGGGCGCTCGCGCAGCGCGGCCCGATCATGGGCGCCGTGTTCCGGCTGCGCGCCGCCACCCATCCGACACGCGTCGCCCTTGTGGACAGCCAGGGATCGCTCACCTACACGCAGCTGAACGCGCGGATCAACCGCCTCGCGCACGTGCTCCACGCCGAGGGGATCGGAGGCGGCCGTCTCGCGCTCCTGCTGCCCAACTGCAGGGAGCTGATCGAGGGCTTCGGCGCGGCAGCCAAGCTCGGTGTGTCGCCGATCCCGGTCAACACGCGCTTCCACGCCGAGGAGGTGGCGCGGCTTCTCGACAAGCAGCACGTCAAGGCGGTCATCGTCGATCCTGCGTTCGCCGACCGGGTCTTCGACTTCGGCGGCACCGTCCTCGTCCGCGGCGACGACTACGAGTCGGCACTCGCGCCGATGCCCGACAGCGAGCCGCCGCATTCCGACGCCGACGCCCCGCTCGTGATCCACACATCCGGCACCACCGGTCACCCCAAGGGTGCGGAGCGCAAGTTCGAGGCCACCGACCCGTCGTCGCTGGTCGGCTTCTGCGCACGTGTGCCGATCGCGCCCGGTGACACCGTCGTGGTGCCCGCCCCGCTGTTCCACGCGCTCGGCTTCTTCGGGACCGGCGTCGCCCTCGCGGTGGGTGGCACCCAGGTCCTCATGGAGCGCTTCGATCCGCAGGACTTCGTGTCGCTGACCGCCGCCCACGGTGCCGCCGGTGCCGCGCTCGTACCGGTGATGCTCAAGCGCGTGCTCGACCTCGAGCCCGAGGTATTCGCCCGCCACGATCTGAGCCGGCTGCGCTACCTGGTCGTGTCGGGTTCGGCGCTCGCGCCTGCGCTCGCCGACCGCGCCCGTCGCGTCTTCGGCCCGGTGGTCCGCAACCTCTACGGCTCGACCGAGGCAGGTTGGGTGAGCGTCGCCACCGACGCCGACATGCAGGAGCACCCTGGCACCGTCGGCCGTCCGCTACCGGGCGTCGCGGTCCGCATCGCCGACGACGCCGGTGCGGATGCCGGCACCGGCAAGGTCGGCGAGATCGTCGTCGAGTCCGCCACGCTGTTCGCCGGATACACCGAGGATGCGGCCGCCGGATCGGTTTCGGCGCCTGAGCACCTCTACGAGATGGGCGACATGGGCCGTGTCGACGCAGACGGGTTCCTGTACGTGGCGGACCGCAAGGACGACATGGTCGTGACCGGGGGCGAGAACGTCTACCCGGCAGAGGTCGAGCGCGTCCTCGAGCAGGCACCGGGTGTCGCCGATGTCGCCGTCGTCGGGGTGCCCGACGAGGAGTTCGGCCACGTCCTCGTCGCGTTCGCCGTCAGCGACCCCGCACATGCGCACGAGCCCACGGGCGACGGCCTGAAGGCCTTCTGCCGCGAGCACCTCGCCAACTTCAAGGTGCCCAAGGCGATCTGGTTGATCGACGCCCTGCCGTACACGGCGTCGGGAAAGGTCCTGCGCCGCGTGCTGCGCCAGGAGGCCACGCGCCGCATGACGGCGTCGCCGACATGACCACCGCCACCGACGCGGCCGCGCTCAAGGGACGTGTGGCCGGCGCGATCGCTGACGCCCGCGCCACGGTCGTCGAGCTCAGCCACGACCTGCACGCGCATCCCGAGCTCGCCATGCAGGAGCGCCACGCCCACGATCTCCTGGCTGACACCCTCGAGCAGGCGGGCTTCGCCGTGACGCGCCACGCCCACGACGTCGAGACGGCCTTCCGTGCCGAGATCGGCACGGGAGCAGGCCCGCAGGTCGTCGTCTGCGCCGAGTACGACGCGCTGCCCGGCATCGGTCACGCGTGCGGTCACAACCTGATCGGGGCGAGCTCGGTGGGTGCCGGCCTCTCCCTCGCCGGCCTCGTCGACGACCTCGGCGTCGGTCTCTGCGTTCTGGGAACGCCTGCCGAGGAGGCCGTCGGCGGCAAGGCGATCCTCGTGGAACGCGGCGCGTTCTCGCGAGCGGACGTGGCCCTCATGGTGCACCCCGCCCCTCTCGACATACGTGAGGCGCCCGCGCTGGCCGTCAACGACCTCGTCGTCACGGTGCACGGGAAGGCAGCCCACGCGTCGCTGTCGAGGTCGCGCCGTGCCAACGCGCTCGAGGGCCTCGTCGAGGTCTACCGCCTGCTCTCCGCACATCCGCTGGGCGACTGGGAGCGCTGCCACGGCGTGATCACCCACGGTGGTGACGCCCCCAACGTCGTGCCGGAGAGGACCGAGGGCCACTGGCTGGTGCGCGCGCGCACCGACGTCGACGCGGCGACGCTCGCCGCGATGCTGCGTGACGAGATCGAGACGACTCTCGCGGACAGCGGCTGCACCGTCGAGTTCACATCGGCGATGGAGGTCTATCGCGAGATGAAGCACAACCACGTGCTCGCGGGCGCGTACCAGGCCAACGCAGAGGCGCTCGGGCGCGAGTTCGTGCCCCAGGCCCTGATCGGGCCCGAATCGGCGTCGTCGACCGACATGGGCAACGTGAGCCAGGTGGTGCCGTCCATCCATCCGATGATCGGGATCGACTCGCTGCCGGCCTTGAACCACCAGCGTGGATTCGCCGACGCCGCCGTCAGTGCCGCTGCGGACACCGCCGTGCACGACGCCGCGTACGCGATCGCGGCGACGGTCGTCGATCTCGCCGTCGACAGCGACCTGATGGCAGCCGTCCGCGCCGACTTCGAGCGCACCGACAGCGTCGGGGATCCTCTGGAGCGCTGACGCACCGGCGTAACCTCGCCGCGCATCCATTCGCTCCGACAGGGCCTTCTCGCGCGACGATGACACCGGTGACCCATCTCATTGACCCACTACCGCTGGACCCCGCCGGCGACGCCGGCCTCGACGACGTCGAGGCGCCCGACGAGGCGGACGCGGGCGCCAACCCGCTCCTCGTGGGCCTCAACCCGGCTCAGCGCAAGGCAGTGCTGCACACCGAGGGTCCGCTGCTGATCGTCGCCGGCGCCGGCTCGGGCAAGACGCGGGTCCTCACCCACCGCATCGCGCACCTGATCCGCGACCACGACGTGTCACCGTGGGCGATCCTCGCGATCACGTTCACGAACAAGGCCGCCGCCGAGATGCGGGACCGCGTCGGCGGCCTCGTGGGCGACCGGCTCGGGCGCACGATGTGGGTCTGCACGTTCCACTCCGCATGCGTGCGCATCCTGCGCAAGCACGCGTCGCTGCTCGGCTTCACGAGCGGGTTCAGCATCTACGACCAGTCCGACGCGCAGCGCCTCACCGGCCTGTGCGTGCGTGACCTCAACCTCGATCCCAAGAAGTACGGCTCGCGCAGCGTCCACTCGGCGATCTCGGCCGCCAAGAACGAGCTCGTGACACCAGAGCGCTTCGCCGAGCTCGCGCGCGGACACGCCGACCGTGCCGTGGCGCAGGTGTTCGAGCTCTACGAACGGCGCCTCCGTGACGCCAACGCGATGGACTTCGACGACCTCCTCGTGCGCACGGTGGAGCTCCTGCGTGGCGACGACGACGTGCGCCGCGATTACGCCGAACGGTTCCAGTACGTGCTCGTGGACGAATACCAGGACACGAACCAGGCGCAGTACCAGCTCTCGAAGCTGTGGTCGTCGGGGAGCCGCAACCTCTGCGTCGTCGGTGACGGCGACCAGTCGATCTACGCGTTCCGCGGCGCCGACGTGCGCAACATCCTCGAGTTCGAGCGCGACTACCCCGATGCCGTCGTCGTCAACCTCGAGCAGAACTACCGCTCGACCCAGGAGATCCTCGACGCCGCCAACGCCGTCATCGCGCACAACCTGCAGCGGCGCGACAAGCGCCTCTTCACCGAACGCCGCGGCGGCCACCGCATCCAGGTGTACGAGGCCGAGAACGAGCACGACGAGGCCGCCTTCGTCGCCACCGAGATCGACCGCCTCGTCGACGAGGAGGGTGTGCGGATGGGCGAGGTGGCGGTGTTCTACCGCACCAACGCCCAGGCACGCGTGCTCGAGGAGGTGCTCATCCGTGCCGGGGTTCCGTACAAGGTCGTCGGTGGTACGCGCTTCTACGACCGGCGTGAGATCAAGGACGCGCTCGCGTACCTGCGGTTGCTGTTGAACCCAGCGGACGAGGTGTCGCTGCGCCGCATAATCAACGTGCCGCGACGCGGGATCGGGGATCAGACGTTGAGTCGCCTCGGCACCGCCGCCGAGGCTGCAGGCGTACCTCTCGCGGAGATGCTCGCCCGCGCCGACGAGGTCCCCGAGCTCAAGGCCCGCGCCCGCGCGGCGGTGGCGGGCTTCGTCGAGATCATGGAGGAGCTGCACACCGCACTCGCGGCGGGAGGGCTCGCGGCTGCCATCGAGGCGACGTGGGAGTCCACCGGCTACGCGGCCGAGCTCCGTGCCGAGGCGTCGCTCGAGTCCCAGGGGAGGCTCGAGAACCTCGCCGAGCTGCTCTCGGTGGCGGCCGAGTTCGCTGCCGAGGGTGATCCCGACGCCGCCGACGGCGAGCCGGCACCCGCTCCCGAGGACCAGCTGCAGGCGTTCCTCGAGGACGTCTCGCTCGTGTCCGATGCCGACGAGGTCGAGACGGGGTCGTCGTCGGTGACGCTGATGACGCTTCACAACGCGAAGGGGCTCGAGTTCCCGGTCGTGTTCGTGACGGGCCTCGAGGAGGGTGTGTTCCCGCACATGCGCAGCCTCACGGAGCCGGATCAGCTCGAGGAGGAGCGGCGTCTCGCGTACGTGGGGATCACGCGTGCGATGGACCGCCTCTACTTGAGCCATGCGATCAACAGGTCGCTCTTCGGCGGGACGAGCTACAACGCGCCGTCACGTTTCCTCGGCGAGCTGCCGCCCGACCTCGTGGACAAGACCGGCGGCGCCGCCGAGGTCCGGTCGTGGCGGCGCGACCGCGACCGCTTCCGCGAGGAGCGCGGATACGACCGGTTCCGGCGCGACCCGCGTCGGGATGCCGCCGCCACGCCGCCCGACGACGGGATTGACTACGACGAGCCGCGTGAGTCGGCGCTGGCCACGATCGGGCGCGGGACCCTCGACGGCGACGACGGGGACGGCGGCGAGGCAGCCGCCGCGGTCGAAGTGGGGGACCACGTCCGCCACCCCAAGTTCGGTGCAGGTGTCGTCGTGCGCGTCGTGGGCACCGGTGACAAGGCGACGGCGACGGTGAGCTTCGAGTCCGCAGGCCAGAAGCAGCTCGTGCTCGCCTGGGCCCGCCTCGAGCACCTCCCCTGAGCGCCAAACGCGGGCGGCGGCCTCGCCGCCAAA
>JAIBAC010000152.1 GCA_019695375.1 Acidimicrobiia bacterium | reverse complement strand
ATGACCGTCACGACCTCGCCGGTCACCGGGTCGATCGATGTCACCGGGGCGGCGCCGCCCGAGCCGCTTCCGTCACCCGGCGCCGGTGTGGAGGCTCCGCCACCGCCGCCCGCGCTCGCGGCCGTGCCGCCGCCGCCACCGCCGGATGGCGCTGCGGTGCCGCCACCGGCACCACCACCGCCGCCACCGCCACCGCCGCCAGCGCCGCCACCGCCGGACGCGGCTTGTGCGCAGATGTCGGCGAACCGCGAGAACGCGGGCGAACCTCCCTGGCCCCAGAGCCAGCCTTCGACGGCACCGTTGGTCACCCGTGTCGACGCCGCTCCCACCATCGAGTACGTGAAAGCCGTCGCCCCGGTCGCCGCACGCGAGTACGCCCAGTAGTTCGGGGCCTTGCACGTGAGGCAGTCGGTGCCGGCGCCGCATCCCGTCCCGCCGACGGCGCAGACTGCTGCACCGTTGGCGCCGAACGCGCGTGTCGTGACCGGCAGCCGCGTGGCCTGCAGGGCCTCGAGGCCGCTGATCGAGTCGGCGCTGAACAGGACGCAGAACGCCCGCGGTCCGGACCCGTCGTCGACCACCACCGCGGCCGCGTTCTGTCCTGAAGCTGCCGCCGGTCGCGGGCGTGCCGCCGTGGTCGATACAAGAGCGAGCACGCCGAGCCACACAGCCGCGCACCCGAAAGCGAGGACGCGCACCGATGTGCGCACCCGCGGGGAGTTTCGTGCCGGCACCGTTCACCTCCGTCGGCCCCGCTCCACGAGGACCGTGCGGCCCGCACACACGGGCCTACCGATACGGATCACGCGGCCAAGGCCGCGGCCGGCGGGGTTCCTGGCTCGGTCACGGTGTCGCCGTGACCTCACAGTTGCGGGTCAGCGCCGGATTCGCACCGGCTTCCCCCGTCGAGCGCTGCCGACTCTACGGCCACGGCGGGCGACGACGCCACGCCGGTGCTGCGGGGACGAGGTGCAAGCGGCTCAGATCACGCCCATGCGGCCGGCTTGGTAGTCGTCGACGGCCTCGGCGAGCTCGGCCTTGGTGTTCATCACGAAGGGGCCGTACCGTGCCACCGGTTCCCGCAGCGGTTGCCCGGCGAGCAGGAGCAGGTCCGCGCCGTCGCCGCCTGCGGAGATCGCGACCTCGTCGCCGTCGCCGTCGAGCAGCAGCGTCGCCTTGGCGGCGACGTCCTCACCGCCCACCGAGACGCTGCCGTCGCTCAGGTACACGAACGCGTTGAGCGCGGCCGGCACGGGCTGGGTGAACGCGGCGCCGGGGTCCAGCCGCACGTGCAGGTACGTGATCGGCAGATGGGTCTCGATGCGGCCCGCGACGTCGCCGACCGCACCGGCGAGCACGTTGACGCGGGCACCGTCGCCGCTCCACTCGGGGATCTCGGCGGCGGACAGCTCCTGGTAGCGCGGGTCGGACATCTTGTCGGCGGCCGGCAGGTTCACCCAGAGCTGGAACCCGTGCAGCGGTCCGCCGCGGGAGTCGGGCATCTCGGAGTGCACGAGACCGGAGCCGGCGGTCATCCACTGCACGTCTCCGGGGCCGACGACGCCTCGGTGGCCGGCAGAGTCGCGGTGCTCCATGACGCCGTCGAGCATGTAGGTCACGGTCTCGAAGCCGCGATGGGGGTGGTCGGGGAAGCCGGGCGCCTCACCGGGCCCGAAGTCGGCCGGGCCGAGCTCGTCGAGGAGCAGGAACGGATCGACCATGTCGAGGCGGGCGCCCGGGAACGTGCGATGCACGACCATCCCCGCCCCTTCGAGCTGGGAGCTGGCCGGTACGACGGCGGATACGGAACGGCTGGACATGGCGGCACCTCCGGGTACGCGGCATCCGGGACCATTGTAGTTTCAGTTCCAACTACTTTCCAGGGTCTCGCATTCCGAGTCGAGTCTGCTCCGCTCGCCGACTTCGGGCACCATGGGCGCCGTGCGACGCGAACGACTCCACGCGCTCACGTGGGCGACCTGGGCGCTGGCGGCACTCGTGTGCGTCCAGCTCGCGCCCAACCCGCTCTATGTCGTGATCGTCGTCGCGATCTCGTTCTTGATCGTGGAGGTCCACGGCGGCCGCTCACCGCTGGCACGCGCGTTCCCGTACCTGGTGCTGCTCTCGCTCGGCTTCGTGGTGGTCAAGGTCGTCATCAACGGCCTCACCGTGCACGCCGACGGCGCCGGCCTCTTCGTGCTGCCCTCGTTCACCGTACCGTCCTGGCTCGGTGGCTACCCCGTCGGTGGCCCCGTCGAGACGGCGGTAGTGCTGCGTGCCGCTACGGAGGGCTTCGTCGTCGTCGGTGTCGTGGCCGCGTTCGCCGCGTTCAACGCGGTGGTGTCTCACTACGAGCTGGTGCAGATGGCACCGCGGGCCTTCCACGAGCCCGGTCTCGTGGTCGTCGTCGCGCTCGCCTTCGTGCCCTCGGTGGTGGGCGCCGCGCTCGCAGTCCGTGAAGCGGACCGTGCGCGCACGGGTGGGGTGGTCGTCCGCCGTGGACGGCTCGTGCGCCTCGCAGTGCCCGTCCTCGAGCGCGGCATGGAGAAGGCGCTCGCGCTGGCAGAGTCGATGGACGCGCGGGGGTTCGGCCGCGCGTCGGCCGGGAGTGCCGAACGCGTCGCGGCCTGGTGTGGTGTGGCTGCCCTGGGTGCGCTCGCGGCGGCGTTCCTCGCGCTGCTCGGCCAGGCGCGCACCGTCGGCTTCGCTCTCGGCGGTGTCGCCGCGGTACTGCTCGCCAGCGCGATCGTGGCGGCGTCGCGGGCGTCGACGCGGACGCGGTACCGGCCGCGCCGTCCCCGCACAGCGGACTGGCTCGTCATCGCCGCGTGCCTCGCCGCCCCCGCCTTGCTCGCATACCTGCGCGCAACGACGCCGGCGCTGCTGCTGTGGGACCTGTCCCCGCCGTTGCGCGCCCCTGCCTTCGCGCCGCTCGCCGCGGTCGCGTTCGCGCTGCTGCTGGCGCCGGTTGCGGTGCCGGTGTCCGGCCCGGATCCCTGGTCGGTGCCGGCGGTGCCCGCACGTCCGGGGCCGGAACCCGAGCCCGAGCCGGAGCCGGAACCGGAGGCAGTGCGGTGACCGACCTCGTGTACGAGGCCGCACGTTTCTCGTACCCCGAATCCGACGCAGCCGCGCTCGACTGTGTCGACCTCCGCATCGGCGCAGGCGAGCTCGTGCTCGTGGCGGGCGGGTCGGGGACGGGCAAGAGCACGCTGTTGCGCGCTGCCTGCGGCCTGGTGCCCCACGCTTCGGGCGGTCGTTTCGGTGGTGACGTGCGCGTCGGTTGCCGGTCCACCCGCGACGTCATGCCGCGGGACCTCGCGGGCACGGTCGGTTTCGTGCACCAGGATCCCGAGGCCGCGTTCGTCGTCGACCGCGTCGAGAACGACATCGCGTTCGTGCTCGAGAACCTCGGCCTCGACGCCGCGAGCATGAGGCGCCGTGTCGAGGAGGTGCTCGACGCCCTCGACATAGCCGCGCTTCGCAACCGCGCACCGTCCTCGCTCTCGGGCGGCGAGCGGCAGCGATGCGCGATAGCGGCCGCGCTGTCAGCGGGTCCGGCCGTCCTCGTCCTCGACGAGCCGACGAGCCAGCTCGACCCCCAGGGTGCCGAGGACGTCCTGGCGGCGCTGTCGCGGCTCAACCACGACCTCGGCACGACGGTGCTGCTCGCCGAGCACCGCCTCGATCGTGCCGCACCCCTCGCGGACCGTGCCCTCGTGATGGAGTCGGGGAGCATCGCCGCGGACGGGGAGCCGGGAGCGGTCCTCGCCGGCTACGCGGGCGCTCCCGCCGTCACGCGTCTCGGGCAGCTCCTCGGCTGGACACCCCCGCCGCTCACGGTCAAGGCCGCCCGCGCCCACGTGGCTGCCGCGGACCCGCTCGCGCTCGCCACACCCGCACCTGTGCCGCACCAACACGGTGACGTCGCGATCGCGGCCCGCCGGCTCGGCGCACGCGCCGGGCAGACCGTCGTGCTCGACGATGTCGACCTCGAGGTGCGCGAGGGCGAGGTGGTGGCGCTCCTCGGCCGCAACGGCTCCGGCAAGACGACGCTGCTGCGCACTCTCGCCGGTCTCGCCGGCCCCTCCCACGGGAAGGTGGAGCGGCACGCCCGCACCGCCTACGTGCCTCAGGACCCAGATCTCATCTTCAGCGCGCCAACCGTGCGTGCAGAGCTCGAGGCGACGCTGCGACTGCTCGGCAGGCGCGACGCCGACGCCGTGGACTCGTGGCTGGCGCGCCTCGGGCTCACGTCCGCGGCGCAGCGGCATCCGCGGAGCCTCTCGGGCGGGGAGCGTCAGCGAGCCGGGGTGGCCGCCGTCGCCGTCGGAGGTGCGCCTGTGCTCCTGCTCGACGAACCGACGCGCGGGATGGACGCGCCGTCGCGTGATGCGCTCGCCGCGTGCATCGGCGATCATTCGGCCTCGGGCGGCAGCGTCGTCCTCGCGACCCACGACGTCGAGCTGGCCGCACGCGTGGCGCACACGGCCGTCGTGATCGGCGGTGGAGATGTCGTCGCCAACGGGACCGCGCGTGATGTCCTGTCGGGGTCCCTGTTCGCGCCGCAGGTGCTGCGCGTGCTCCCGCCCTTCCTGACGGTCGACGAGGTCGCGGGTGCCGTCACGACCGCCGAGGCCGGCACATGAGCGCGTTCGTCGACCGCGCGCGGCCCCTCACCGTCTACCTGCTGATGACCGTCGTGGGCGTCGCCGCTTTCCTGTACCCGTTCTGGCTCCCGGCTGCGAGCGCACCCGACGGCGCCCACAGACTCGACGCGCCGATCCTGGCCGCAGTCGTCGCCGCTCTCGTCGTCGGTGCGATCACGCTCGAGGTCCGCCGCGGCACCATGAACGGCGCCACGATCTCGCTCCTCGCCGTCCTCAGCGCGGCCTGCGCGATCCTTCGCATCCTCGGTCTCCCAGCCGGTGGCAACGCCATCTTCTTCCTCGTCGTGCTCGCCGCCGCCGTGTTCGGGCCGCGCTTCGGGATGCTCCTCGGCCTCTGCGCGATGGCCGTCTCGGCGGTGCTCACGGGCGGCTTCGGGCCGTGGCTGCCGTTCCAGATGCTCAGCCTCGCGTGGATGGGTGCCGGTGCCGGGCTCGTGGGCCGCATCACGCGCACGTTGCCGCCCTGGGTCGAGGTGTGCGTCCTCGCTGCGTACGGCTGGGTCTGGGGCTTCGCGTTCGGCGCGATCATGAACCTCTGGTTCTGGCCGTTCACGCTCGACGGCGGCCCGCTCTCGTGGGACCCGTCCTACGGTCTCGCCGAGACCCTGGCTCACTACTGGCGCTTCTACGCCGTGACCTCGTTCGCGTGGGACGCGGCCCGTGCGTTCGTCAACGCGGCGTTGATCCTGGTGCTGGGGCGGCCGCTGCTGCGGTCCATGCGACGCTTCGTGGGGGCGTGCGAGCCGGTGGCGACCTTCGACGCGATCGGGCTCGCGGCCGGCGGCGATCCCGCTCAGGCGTCTCCCTGATCGGCCGCTCGCGGCGCCTCGGTGGTTCCCCACAGCGCCGCGAGGCGCGAGTCGGAGCCGAACACGAACTCCACGGCATAGGGGAAACCGAACACGAACGCGTCGACCTTGGGGTCGAGGCGGGCGCAGAGGCCGAGCAGCAACGCGAGCGTGCGCTCGACGTAGAACCAGTGACGCGGGACCTCGAACGAGCGCGTCAGGTCACGGAACGACACCTCCATCTCGTCGAGGTTGCGCCACACGTCGAACTCACTCAGGTCGACGTTGGAGAAGTCCTCGACACGCATGTTCAGGAGCTTGTCGAGGTAGTGGCGGACCGCGGTCTCGAACACCGCCTCGTCACCTCCGAGCGACGCGAAGCCCATCGCCCGGATCCCCTCGATCACCTTGGTGTCGTCGCGGGTCATGTAGCCGAACACGACGGTGCGCATTCCCTCCGCGAACTCGTCGGGGAACTCGGCCACGGCGCCGAAGTCGAGGAAGGTGATGACCGGCTTGGTGTCGGCGTGGCGTGTCACGAAGAAGTTCCCGGGGTGCGGGTCGGCGTGGTAGAGGCGATCGACGAGGAGCTGCTTGAAATAGGACTGCACGAGCTTCTCGATGACGTCGCGGGGTTCGATGCCGTCGGCGCGGAGGCCCGCGACATCGGTGATCTTGCGTCCACCCATGCGCTCCATGGTCAGGACCCTGTCGGTGGTGTGGTCCCAGACGATGGCGGGGAAGCGCACGTGGTCGTCGTCGGCGAAGTTCGCCGCAATCCGCTCGGCGTTGGCGCCCTCGTTCGTGTAGACCAGCTCGGCGCGGATCGTGGAGCTGAGGTCGTCGTAGATGCGGTCCGGGTGCAGGCCTTCGAGGAAGTACCCGATCACGCGCACCACGACGTGGATCATCGCGAGGTCGGTGGCGACGACGCGCTCGACGCCGGGGTACTGCACCTTGACGGCGACGCGACGTCCATCGGGCAGCTCGGCGAGGTGGACCTGTCCCAGTGATGCGGAAGCGACGGGGCTCTCGTCGAACGCTGCGAACACCTTCGTGATCGGCGCTGCGAGCTCGTCCTCGACGCGGGCGCGGATCGCCGCGAAGGCTCGTGGCGGTACGGCGTCCTGCAGGCCCTCGAGCTCGCTCAGGTAGGCGTCGGGCAGGAAGCTCGTCATCATCGACAGGACCTGGCCGATCTTCACGTACACACCCTCGAGGCGCAGGATCCCCCGATGGAGGCGCCGCGCCCCACGTCGATGGGTGCGTTCGAGCCAACCGGCCGTGCGCTCGCGTCCGGCGACGCGCCGCAGCCCGAGGTAGACGAGATAGTCGGCGAGGATCCCGAGGAACATCCAACCCGCGCGCAACGTCCGCGCCGCCATCGCCACCCGGCTCACGCCTCTGCCCGCTCCCCGACCACCGCTACCCGCCACGTCTCACATCCTCGTCGTCACCGACGAGGATGTCACAACGGCCCGCGGTCGGTAGACATTCGCCATGGACGCCGGCGACGACCACGACCGCTCCGGGGGCGACTTCGGCCGCTGGGGGACCGACGCGGACGGCCTCCGGGTGTTCGACCTCGATCTTGATGCCCTCGCTGCACGTGGTGATTCGGGCCTCGTCCTGCCCAGCGGCGGTGTCGGCGGCGTGTGGCACCAGGTCGGCAACGACCGTGTGACCGCGACGGCGAACGCCGCGGGCGCCGTGGTCCCGTACTGGAGCGAAGCCGGCCTCGTGCGCCTCGGCAGCGGGACCGGCTCCGCAGCGCCGAAGGCGGCACGCTGGGGACCGGGCTACGCGCAGTGGACGGGCAGCGGCTGGGTGCGACGCGTGTGGGCTCCCTTCGGCGACCTCCCCGGATGGCGCGTCGACGTGTACAGCACCGGGGCGCCGCTCGACTGGACCGAGACCTGGCGTTTCGACCCGCTCCCGATCGTGCTCGGCGGGCTCATGTCGCGGTACGTGCCGGCGCCGGCGACGCACTCGGCACTCGAGAAGCTCATGTGGGGTGCCACGTTCGCGTTCACGACCGCGAGCCGCGCCGTCACCGACGTCGTCCGGCGCGGACTCGGCGCCCGCCTC
>JAIBAC010000151.1 GCA_019695375.1 Acidimicrobiia bacterium | reverse complement strand
GACGTCGAGGTCGCGGCGCAGGTCGATGCCCTCGTCCCACGACCCGGGCACGCCACGTTCGAGCCGACGCCGGCGCCGCCACGCCTTCGCACCTACCGTGGCGCCGAGGAGCGCCGCCACGATGAGCGCCACCACCGCGACGGCCGCCGCGAGGCGCAGCACCAGCGGCGTCGGGGCCGGCGGCGGCGCGGCGCCGTCCACGTCGGCGTCCGGCACGGCCTGTGTCGTCGGTGGCGCCGTGGCGACATCGCCGGGCGTCTGCGTGCTCGGCGGGCTGGACGCCGCGGTGGGCGCAGGCTCGCGGGGGACGGCGTCACCGCGGGGAGTCGGATCGAACTGCACCCAGCCCCAGCCGTCGAACCACAGCTCCGGCCATGCGTGAGAGTCCGAGCCGCGCACCTCGAACACCGTGCCGCCGCCGGTGCCGAGGCGAACCGCTTCGCCCCCCAGGTAGCCGACCGCCACACGCGAGGGGATGCCGAGTGAGCGCGCCAGAGCGGCCATCGAGGCCGCGAACTGCTCGCAGTAGCCGGCGCGGGTCTCGAGCAGGAACCGGCGCAGCTGGTCGGCGTCATGGCCCGGTGCCACGTTCAGGTCGTAGCGGTAGGTGTGAAGGCGTGCCTCGATCGCGAGCGCCTGCTCGTACGGGCTGCCTGCCCCCGAGACGGTCTCGTCGAGCCACTGCTCTACATCGGGAGCAAGCGGTGGATGCGACGTGTAGTGCGCGACCGCCCGGGAGTCGGTGTCGGCGGGCTTGACCTTCGCGAGCTGATCTGCGTCGAAATGCGGCACTGCAGAGATCACCTCGTACGTGACGTCGTTGCGGGTGTGGTCGCTGACCACGACGCTGCCCGTGGCGTCGTCGATCGTCGTCGTCTGCGGCGGGCTCTGGGGGAACGCAGCCGCCGGCAGCCACAGGCTGCGCAGGTCGATGATGTCGACCTCCTGGGTCATGCGCTCGGTGCGCGTGCTCGGCGCGTCGGGCAGGGCCGGTGGCGACGACGACGCGCTCCACCTGTTGCCGTCGAACGTGTCGAGCGCCGTGAGGCGCCAGTACGAGCGATCCGCTGCCTCGACGCTGAAGTTCACCTTCGGCGACAGGTCCACGAGCCGCGGCTTTATGTCCACGAAGGGGTTGTCGTCGGAGATCGTGGTGCCCACCTCGTTGCGGTAGTCGAACGCGGCACGCTGGCCGTAGAACGGCAGCATCGGTGCGACGACGGCACCCGCGAGGGCGACGACGCTGCACAGCACACCCGGGACGAGCACGCGGTTCCAGCCGGCGCCGCGTCTCGTGTAGTCGTTCGCCACGACCGCCCAGACGACGCAGACCACCAGGAGCCAGACCGGGAGCGCCCCCGGGTTGCCCTGGGACAGGATGCGCGCAGCGAGGTAGATGGTTATCGCCGGTGTCGTCGACAGCGCCGCCGACGTCGAGGTCCACTGGCCGGCTCCCGACGCGGCGGCACACCACCAGACCGCCGCCGTCGCGATCGCGACGAACGGTGGTGCTGCGTCGATCGGGGGCACCGACTCGCGCGCGAGCTGCATCCCCGATCCGAACCCGTTCCAGAGCGCCGAGACGGTGCCAGGCGTCGGGAGGCCCAGGAACGTCGACTCCGGGTACAGGGTCCAGCCGAGCACCGCGAGGAAGACGACGAGGTGGACGGCCACAGCGGCGCCGCGGAGCACGCGGGGAGACCACGACGGGTGGCGGCGACGCAACTCGACGAGGGAGCGCTCGATCACCAGCGGTATCACCACCGCCAGGACCACGGGGGCGACCCAACCCTTGGTGGCGAAAACCGCGTTGAAGCCGCTCACGGCCACCAGCCACATCACCAGGGTCGCGACGAAGGTCATGCGCGCCGTCCCGCTGTGCCGGCTCGTGCCGCCGCTGCCGAACCCCCGTGAGCGGCGGCGGCAGCCGCCGCCCACGTGGCGCTGAGGTCCTCGAAACCGGAGGGCAGCGCCACCGAGCGGCCGGGTCGTGCGAGGCGACCCAGCCACGGGTTCGCGCCCGAGCCGGCCTCGCGCACGCGCTCGCCCGTGAACACCAGGAGCTGGGGTCCGCGGCGTCGCAGCGGGCCCGTCAGGGCAGCGAAGAGGCCTTCGTCGCAGAGACCACCGCACACGATCAAGGGTCCGGCCCGAGTCTGGCGGACCGCATCGACCACGTCGGTGACGGCATCGGCACCGGGCACCGGCTCGGCGTAGGCGAGGCGGTCCATGGCCTGGCCGAGCATCGCAGGGGCGTCGACGTCGAGGATCGCGGCGCCCGGCATCCCGAGAACCAGCTCCACCTGCCAGCCGATCGCCGCGAGCGCCTCGACTGCGGATGCGGCTGCGCACGCGGCGACCTCGAACGAGGACAAGTCGGGGTAGGCGCCGGCACGGCAGTCGAGCACGAGCGTCACCGTCTCGAGGCTGTCGGGATCGGTCTCCTTGACGACGAAGGTCCCGCGTTTGGCCGAGGACGCCCAGTGGATGCGGCGCGGGTCGTCGCCGGGTACGAACTCGCGCAGTCCCCGGAAGTCGAAGCCGCCTGGCGCCACCACGTCGGACGCCGCCGATCCGTCGAGGCCGGCGGCCGCCAGCGCGGCTCCGACAGCGACGGTGCGCGGCCACACGATGACGGGGTCGGCGGTCGCGTACAGATAGCGGTGCGTGAACAGCGCGGTCGGATCGGTGCGCGACACCGACGTCGGTCCGAGCTGGTGCACCCCCCGCGGCAACGCGGGGAGATCTATCGCTACGCGCCGGTTCGCCGTCGAACCGCTGAGCGTGAGCCGCTCGGCGTCGCGACCGCTGCGCTGCACGACCTCGACGATCTCGCCGACCGGGAACAACCACGCGTTCGCGACGCGCGACGAGTACACGACCCTGACGGCGTCGCCTGAGCGGACCCGGTTCGGGGTCACCTGCCGCTGGAGTTCGATGCCCGCCGGCAGGACGGCCATGACCACGAGCCACACGACCAGGTAGAGCATCACGGTCACGCCGACGACGAACAGGTTGCGCATGTCCACCGCCCAAGCGGCGACAAGGAACGCGATACCGACGAGCAGCACCCCGACCCCGCGCGGCGTGAACGCGACGGGGGAGCGCAGGCGGCGCATCCGTGGTTCGGCCGGGGTCGGGACCCGGGTGCCGGTGCTGGAGGCCATGCCTACCGGCCGGTCGTCACCGGCACGGATTCGAGTACGCGCGCCAGCACGTCACCGGCGCGGGCCCCGCGGATCTGGGCCTCGGGCACGAGTGCGAGGCGATGCTCGAGCACCGGGCCGGCCAGCCACTTGATGTCGTCGGGCACGACGTAGTTGCGGCCGGCGAGCGTGGCCGCGGCCTTGGCGGCACGGATCAGGTGAACGCAGCCCCGCGGTGAGACACCGAGCGCCACCTCGGGATCGGCGCGGGTCGCGTCGCCGATGTCGAGCACGTACTCCTTGATAGGCGGTGCCACGTAGCAGGCGTCGGCGATCTCCGCGAGTGCGATGACGTCGGCGGGGTTGCTCACGGGACCGATGTGGTGATGGTCCTCCGCGCCGTCGGTGTGGACCTCGAGCATCCTCAGGGCCGCGTCGCGTGACGGGTAGCCCATCGCGACGCGGACGAGGAAGCGGTCGAGCTGCGACTCGGGCAGGGGGTAGGTTCCCTCGTGCTCGAAGGGGTTCTGGGTGGCGATCACGAGGAAGGGCTTCGCGAGGGGGAACGTGGTGGCGTCCACGGTCACCTGCGCCTCCTCCATGCACTCGAGCAGCGCCGACTGCGTCTTCGGCGATGCACGGTTGACCTCGTCGGCGAGGAGGACGTTGGCGAAGACCGGACCGGGATGGAACGTGAACTCACGCACATCGGGATCCCACATGTTCACGCCGACGAGATCGGCGGGGAGCAGGTCGGGTGTGAACTGGACCCTTCGCCACTGGCATCCGAGGGACTCCGCCAGTGACCGGGCGAGGAGCGTCTTGCCGACACCGGGAACGTCCTCGATGAGCACGTGCCCACCTGCGAGGAGGGCGACCAGGCAGAGCCGGATCGCATCCTGCTTGCCCTGGAGGACACGCTCGACGTTGCCGCGGATGCTGTCGATCCGGGCGCGGGTGAAGGCAGCGACGTTGTCGGTCTGGGTCATCGGTACGGCCAGCGTACTTGAGGGGGGAGCCGGTTGAACCGGGTCGTGCTGACCCTCGACGTGGGCGGGACGAAGCTCGCCGCCGCCGTCGTCCGCGAGGACGGCGTCGTGGACGCATCTCGCGAGGTGCCCACGCCGGCCGCCGTGGCAGGGGAGGCCGAGACGGTCTTCACCGCGATCGCAGTGCTGCTCGACGCCGTCCTCGCCGATGCCGGCCGGCCCCGCATACACGGCGTCGGCGCAGGTTGTGGCGGCCCGATGACGCGCGAGGCGGTGTCGCCGCTCAACATCCCGGCATGGCGCGGCTTCCCCCTCGCGGCGCGGCTCGAGGCCGAGTTCGGGGTGCCGGTTGCCGTCGACAACGACGCCAAGGCGATGGCGCTCGGTGAGGGGTGGCTCGGTGCCGCCCGCGGCGAGTCCTGCTTCGTAGGACTCGTCGTGTCGACGGGGGTCGGAGGCGGCATCGTGCTCGACGGCCGGCTGCTGCACGGACGTGAGACCAACGCCGGCCACATCGGCCACGTGGTCGTCAATCCCGGAGGTGAGCCCTGCGCATGCGGTGCGCGCGGGTGCCTCGAGGCGGAGGCGTCGGGCTCGGCCGTGGCGCGCAAGGCCGCGCGAAGGGTTCTCAACGGCGAGGCCGGAGGCGGCCTGCTCGAGGCGGCGTGGACGCAGGGGCGGCTCCAGGCGGAGACCCCCCCACCGCGGTCATCGACCCCCGTATCCGCGCGGTTCGGCCTCACGGCACGGGATGTCGCCACTGCCGCAGAAGGAGGTGATCCGGTCGCAGTTGCGGTCCTCGCCGAGGCCGGACGTTACGTGGGGCTCGCTGTCGCGGACGTCGCGAACCTCCTGGACCTCGGCGTAGCGGTCGTCGGAGGCGGAGTGGCGGGCGCCGGCGAGCTCCTCTTCGGACCATGCCGCGATGCGGCCGCCACTCACGCCCGGCTCGATCACTCACGCGACCTGACGGTCGTCCCCGCCGCACTCGGCCGCCGTGCAGGCGTCATCGGCGCCGCGGCCCTGTGGTACGCGGCACACCCGCCGTGAGCTCCATCGCGGCCACCGGCGCTAGAACTGCGGTGTGGAGCCCAGACCTCGTGCCGTGGCGGGCGTCGCCGTGCGTCCCTGGCTGTGGCGTGACGCCATCGGCCTCATGGTCGCGTTCGCGGCCCGCCGCTGGTGGACCCGCAGCCCGTGGCTGCCGGCACCCGACCGCGACTACCTGAGCTGGCGGCTGCAGACCGCGTACGGCGGCGACGGCTCGCCACCGGCGGGTGCCGACGGAGCCGCCGACCTCGTCTCGCTCGTGCAGTTCCGCCGCGACCTGCGCCGCGATCGCTGACCGCCACGGGAGCGCTGCGCAGGCCGCGCCACGGATCCGCGACGCCGGCCCACTAGCTTTCCGCGATGGGAGCGTCCGAGGCCCCGGGCAGCGCCGGTCACGACGTCGGAGTCGCCGAAGACGACACCGACACGCGTGTGCTCATGCACCTCGGGTGGTTCCACGGTGACCGCCGCATGCCGGCGTGGATCCCGCGCCTGCTCGTGCTCGTCGTCTTCACCGGCGCCCTCGCTTACGCGGCCACCTGGGCGGTGGTCCAGCTGCGAGGCCTGCTCTACATGCTGGTCGTGTCGCTGTTCCTCTCCTTCGCGATCGAACCGGCCGTCAAGTACCTCGCAGACCACGGATGGCGGCGCGGGCTCGCCACGGCTGTCGTCTTCGTCGTCCTCGTGCTCCTGATCGCGGGCCTCATCGGGACGATGATCCCCCTCGTCGTCGACCAGGTGACACAGCTGGTGGAGAGGGCCCCCGACTACCTGCGCCGCGGCGTCGACCTGCTCAACCGGATCCCGGGCGTGCACCTGTCGTCGGAGAACCTCGGCGAGCAGGTCGCCGGCCTCGAGCTCGACCTGAGGGGCATCGCCGGCAACGTCGCCGGCAACGTCCTCGGCTTCGGTTCGGCGATCCTCACGGCGCTGTTCCGCGGGCTCACCATCGCGCTGTTCACCTTCTACATCGTCGCCGACGGACCACGGCTGCGCCGCGCCATCTGCTCGACGATGCGCCCCGAGCGCCAGCGCGAGGTGCTGCGCGCATGGGAGCTGGCGATCCGCAAGACGGGCGGGTGGCTGTATTCGCGCGGCTTGCTCGCGTTCGCCAGCACCTTCGCGAGCTTCCTGGTACTGCAGGTGCTCGGGGTGTCCTTCGCGCTGCCCCTGTCGATCTGGCTCGGAGTCGTGAGCCAGTTCATCCCGACCGTCGGCACCTACATCGGTGCGGCGCTCCCGCTTCTCATCGCGCTGCTCTCGGATCCGTGGGACGCGCTGGTGTTCCTCATATTCGTAGTCGTCTACCAGCAGATAGAGAACTACCTGCTCGCTCCGCGTGTCACCGCGAGCACCATGCAGATGCACCCCGCGGTGGCGTTCGGCGCCGCGATCGCAGGTGCCAGCCTCATGGGTGCCACCGGAGCCGTGCTCGCGCTGCCCGCGGCGGCGACCATCCAGGCCTTCGGCAGCACCTATGTCCGCCGCCACGAGGTCGTGACGAGCGACCTGACGCTCTCCGCTGCCGGTGAGGGCGCGGACACGCCCGCGTCGGCACCCGATGTGGCGGCGGACGCAGAGCCCACCGCGGACCCCGGTCGCGGCACCCCCCGCGACGGCGGAGCAGGGACGGATACCAGCGACGATGTCACGAGCTGACAGGCCGCCGTGTCGGTACACTCCGGGCGGGCCACCGGGTCCGGCCCCGGTGCGCTCGCCCGCCGATCACTCGGGCTAGGTACATGACGCGCGCGTTGGTCTTGAACGCCACCTACGAGCCACTCTGCCTCGTGGCGGCGCGGCGTGCGGTGGTCCTGGTCATGCGCGCCAAGGCCGAGGTCGTGCGCGAGCACGATGCACCGTTCCACTCCGCTTGCCTGACAGTCGCGTCACCCTCGGTCGTGCGCCTCACCCACTACGTGCGCGTCCCGCACCGGCGCCGCGCAACGCTCTCGCGGCGTGCCGTGCTGCTGCGCGACGGCTACAGGTGCCAGTACTGCGGTGCGACGGCGGAGAGCGTCGACCACGTCGTGCCACGCTCCAAGGGCGGCACGCACACCTGGGACAACGTCGTCGCCGCATGCAGGCGCTGCAACAGCCACAAGGAGGACCGGCTGCCGCGGGAGGCGGGAATGCGCCTGCACACGAGCCCGTCGCCCCCCGCGGACTTCACCTGGCTCGCGGCGCGGGTGGGGCGCATCCATCCGCACTGGGAGGAGTACCTCGTCCCGACCTCGGCGACGGCCTGAGGACCCGATGCCGCCACCGAAGGCAGCCGACGTCGTCGCGGGTGGCTACCTGCTCGTGCACCGCGGGGACGCGCCCGGCACCGACGGCTACCTCAGCGCGAGCGAGTGCATCGCATGCCAGTTCCCCGGCTACTGGGCGCTCGGGTGGACCGACGTCGACGTCGAGCAGCGGCAGGCGCTCCTCGCGCACTGGGGTGGCGACCCCGCCGGGCTCGGCGCCCTCGTCGCTGCCACGACCGATGCGTTCGAGGCCGGGAAGATCCGGTGGCCGGCGGTCTTCGCCGCCGTCAAGACCGCCCGGCGCTTCGCCGCCC
>JAIBAC010000150.1 GCA_019695375.1 Acidimicrobiia bacterium | reverse complement strand
CTGTCGCGAACTCGTCCTGGGCCTTGGTCGCGTTCGTGCGGTGGAACTCGGCGGCGAACGCGACCGTGACCGTGTCGCCCTCAACGGCAACCGGGACGCTGCCGTGGTAGTACGCGAGCAAGCGCGGACCGAACTGCTGCTTCAGGGTCGCAAGCAGCTCGGGCCAGCGTGCCTCGACGCTGCCGAGGTCGAGGTCTCCGGTGCTCGCCGGTGTGGCAACCGCCGGCGCGGCCGCCTCCGGAGCGGACGTGGGGACGTCAACCGCGCCCACACGCCGATCTGCGTCCCCACGTCCAGGGGCGGCGGCCTCGGGAGCGGACGTGGGGACGTCAACCGCGCTCACACGCCGATCCGCGTCCCCACGTCCGGGGACGGCGGCCTCGGGAGCGGACGTGGGGACGTCAACCGCGCTCACACGCCGATCCGCGTCCCCACGTCCGGGGCGGTCGAGGGTGAGCGCGACGAGGGCGGTCTCGACGTCGATGCGGGGGTTGAGGGACTGGGGCAGCCCGACGAGCGCCTCTCCGAGGCGCGTGAGCGCCCGCGACGCGCCAGCTGCACCGAGCGCTTTCGCCTGCGCCGCCGCACGCTCGTACGCGTCGTCACCGAGGTCGACGAGGTCGCGGGCGTCCGGCGCGGCAGCGGCGAGGAACACCTGGCGTGCCCACTCGATCAGCTCGCGCAGGAGCGTGCGCACGTCGACACCGCGCCGCACGAGCACGTCGACGTGGCGCAGCGCGGCGGCGGCGTCACCGGAGACGACGGCGTCGAAGGCGAGCGCGAGGTCCTCGGTGTCGAGTCCGCCGAAGAGCTGAGCCACGTCGCCGGCCTCGATGTGGTCGTCGCAGAGGGCGCGGGCCTGCTCGAGCGCACTGAGGGCGTCGCGCACACCGCCATGTGCCCGCCGGGCGAGCGCTTCGAGCGCTGCCGCGTCGGCATCGATCCCCTCGCTCTCGCACACCCGTGCGAGCAGCTCGGTGAGCTCGGCGAGGGCCACCGGCCGGAAGTCGAAGCGCTGGCACCGCGACAGGATCGTGGAGATCATGCGCTCGGGGTCGGTCGTGGCGAGCACGAACACGACGTTCGGAGGCGGCTCCTCCAGCGTCTTGAGGAAGGCGGACGCGCCGTCACGGCTGAGTTGGTGCACCTCGTCGATGATGAACACACGGTGCCGGCTCGGGTCGGTGGCCGCCTGCTGGGACTGCTCGCCGATCTGGCGGATGTCGTCGATCCCGCGGTGGGTGGCGGCATCGACCTCGAGGACGTCGAAGCTGACGCCGCGGGTTATGTCGAGACAGGACGGGCACTCGTTGCAGGGCTCGTACTTGTCCGGCGTGAGCGCCGGGTCAGCCGCCCGCGCCGCCGCGAGGGTCTCGCAGTTGAGCGCCTTGGCGAGGATGCGAGCTGTCGTGGTCTTGCCTGTCCCACGCGGACCGCAGAACAGATAGGCGTGCGCGAGCTTGCCCGTCGCCATCGCGTTCTGCAGCGTGCGCCGCACGTGGACCTGACCGACGAGGTCGGCGAAGCGCTGCGGTCGGTACTTGCGGTAGAGCGTCTGATAGCCCAAGGCCGTCTCCGTGGAGGTGCGGCGGCCGTGCACCCGCCGTCGATCGTCGCGTCGTGGCCGCCTCCTGCGCCTCGACTCAGGCCAGGCGCTCCCACGGCACAGGAGAGTGCCCGCTTAGGGCTGCTTCCTCCCGGACCTGACCCGGTTCACGGGGTCTCCTTGCGTGGGACCCGGCCATCTACGTCTCGGCCGCAGTGCGACACCACGGCGCATCGGACCTCGGACGGGAATTCAGCCCCTCGTAAGCGGATTGGGGGTACAGGGAACCGCTAACTCCCCGCCTAGCACGGCCACCGGCGGGCAGTGTAGTGCCTCCGACACGAGACCTATGATGTTGCCCCGCGGCCCGGCGCCGCTCGGAGGGATCGCCTAGTCCGGCCTATGGCGCACGCCTGGAAAGCGTGTTGGCGGAAACGCCTCGCGGGTTCGAATCCCGCTCCCTCCGCCACCATGTCCACCGGCCACCCCGCCACCGTGCACGCCGAGTCCGCCATGGACGCGGCCCTCGACGCCGCCCGCGAGGCCGCGGCGGCCGGTGACGTCCCCGTCGGCGCTGCGGTGTTCGCGCTCGCCACCGGCGATCTGGTCGCCGTCGCTGCCAACGAACGCGAGCGTCGCGCCGACCCGACCGCGCATGCCGAGATCGTCGCGATCCGCGAGGCCGCCCGCGTCCTGGGCCGGTGGCGCCTTGACGGCCACGCCCTCGCCGTCACACTGGAGCCGTGCACGATGTGCGCCGGCGCCCTCGTCGCCGCCCGCGTCGAGCACCTCTACTTCGGCGCCGCCGACCCCAAGGCAGGAGCCTGTGGGTCGCTCTATCAGGTGTGCGACGACCCCCGCCTCAACCACCGCGTCGACGTCACCTGGGGGGTGCGCGAGCCCGAGTGCGCGGCCCTTCTGTCGGCCTTCTTCGCCGAGAGGCGGCGCGCGGGCCCCTGACTATGCTCCCGCCCGGAGGCGTCGCATAGTGGACTAGTGCGCAGCACTCGAAATGCTGTGATCGGGCAACCGATCCGTGGGTTCAAATCCCACCGCCTCCGCCAGTCCTCACGATGTGGCCCGCACGGTTGGAGCAGCGGGCGGCCACATGTGGCCGCCCGCTGCTCCAACCCCCGGTTAGGCTGCGCCGATGGACACCAGCTCCGCGGCCGGCACGACCCAAGAGGAATCCACGGCGCCGGCGCGGCCTGGGTGGGTGCTCGCGACGCTGATCATCGTGGCCGCGGTCGCGAACCTGAACCTCGCGGTCGCGAACGTGGCCCTGCCCGACATCGGGCGCGCCTTCGACGCGAGCCAGACCGAGCTCAACCTCATCGCCGTCGGCTACTCGCTCGGGCTAGCGGCGTCGGTGCTGTACCTCGGTGCGGTCGGAGACCGCTACGGCCGCAAGCTCCTGCTCGTGCTCGGCATGGCGCTGTCGATCCCCGCATGCGTGCTCGCCGCGTACGCGCCAAGCGAAGGCGTGGTGATCGCAGCCCGGATCCTGGGCGGGGTCTCGGCCGGCATGGCCTACCCCACCACCCTCGCCCTGATCACCGCCCTGTGGTCGGGTCCGCCGCGCACCCGGTCCATCGCGCTGTGGTCCGGCCTCGGCGGCGCGATCTCGTCGCTGGGACCGATGCTCGCGGGCCTGCTGCTCGAGCACTACTGGTGGGGCTCGGTGTTCCTCCTCACGCTGCCGCTCGCGGTGGTCGCACTCGTGATGGCACTCACGATCGTCCCCAGCCACGTGAACGAGACGACCGAGCCCGTGGACAACCTCGGCGGCATCCTCTCGATCGTCCTCGTCGGTTCGCTCGTGCTCGCGATCAACTTCGCGCCTGTCCCGGACATGACGGCGATCGTGGTGGTGACGGGGCTCCTAGCCGTGGTCGCAGTGGCCCTGTTCATCTGGCGCCAGCGCCGTGCCGTGAATCCCCTCTACGACCTGCACGTGGCCTCGCGGCGGATCTTCTGGGTCGCGGCGACGGCCGGGATCATCGTCTTCGGTTCGCTCATGGGTGCGATGTTCATCGGCCAGCAGTTCCTCCAGAACGTGCTCGGCTACTCGACGCTCGAAGCCGGGGTCGCGATCCTGCCCGCGGTCGCTCTCATGGTCGTCGCGGCACCCATCTCCGCGAAGCTCGTCGACAGCCACGGCGCCCGCTTCACGCTGCTCGCCGGTTACGTCTTCTGCCTGCTCGGCTTCGTGGCGATGCTGGTGCTCTGGGGCGACGGCTCGCCCTACTGGCACATCGGCCTCGCTTACGCGCTCGTCGGTGCCGGCGTCGGGCTCGCGGGGACGCCGGCGTCGCACTCGTTGACCGCGTCGGTGCCCGTCACGCGTGCGGGGATGGCGTCGGGTACCGCCGACCTCCAACGCGACCTCGGCGGGGCGATCATGCAGTCGATCCTGGGTGCGCTGCTCACCGCCGGATATGCGTCCGCCGTCGGATCCGCGATCGCGTCGGCGCCGCCGCAGACCCAGCAGCTCGTCTCGTCGTCGGTGGCCGCCGAGCTGGAGAAGTCGTTCTCGAGCGCAGCGCAGACGGCGAGCGCCATCCCCCAGTACGCGAACCAGATCATCGCCGCGGCCAAGACCTCGTTCGTGCAGGGAGCGAACTGGGCCTACACCGCCGGGATCGCCGCGATCGTCATCGGTGGCGTGATCGTGTTCTTCCTCTTCCCGAAGAAGAGAGCCGAGGACGAGCTGCTCGCCCGCTACCGGGCTGAGGACGAGTCGCCGGAGCCGGCGCCGGCGTCCTGAACACCGACCGTGTGGGCGACGGCCTGCACGTGCGGCCGCACGATCGCGAGGTGGCCGGGGAAGTCGAAGCGCTCCACCTCGTCGAGCACGAACCCCGACCGCTCGACGTGGTCGAGCGTCGCCCGGTTGGGGTGGCATCCACCTGCGATCACGCCCCACGGTCGTTCCAGGCGATCCTGCCAGCGTGCGAGGCGACCCACCCCGCGCACGTGTTCGAGCAGGAGGAGTCGCCCGCCGGGGACGAGGACACGGCGCACCTCCGCGAGAACTGAGTCGACGTCGTCGACGCTGCACAGCACGAGCGTGACGACGGCTGTGTCGAACGCCGCGTCACCGAAGGGCAGCGCGTCGCCGCGCGCCTCGCTGAACTGCAGCGGGATCGACGCAGGGACGCGGGGATGTGCATAGCGCCGCATGCTCGGGTCGGGCTCGACCGCGTCGACCGACGTGACCGCTTCCGGGTAGTGCTTGAAGTTCTCGCCGGTCCCGGCGCCGACCTCGACTACACGCCCGCTCGCGTGTGCGAGGAGCTGAGCGCGCCGCCGCCCGAGCTGGCCCGCCTCCGCCTTCGATGCCATCCGTTCGAAGACCCGTGCGAAGACGGGGTGGCGGCACCGCTCGCTCATGCCACCCGCTCGAGGGCGAAGCCGAGGTCGGACGCGGACGCAGCGGGGTCGGCGACGAGCTCTGCCGGTGCGCGGAAGCCCGTGGGCACGCCGCCGTCGCGCCACGGCCGCAGCCGCAGGGCGAACTCGGTGAGCAGCCTCGCGGTGATGCCGTAGGTGTCGCCTCCCGTCGCGACGGCCGTGTGCTCCTCGTCTCCGCCTCTGGCGACCGCGATGACCGTCCACGTGTTGCGGGCCCGTTCCTGCGCCGACGGTCCCTCGGGACCGCGTTCGACGAGGCGTCGCAGCCGGTCGCCGACCCATGGTGTCCCGAGCGTGCGCTGAGCAAGCCACGCGACCGGACCTGCGATGGGCGCCACGGCTGCCGGCACCGCGAAGTAGCTCCGCACCGTGTCCGCCTCGACGTGGTTCACGATCTGCACGGGATCGCCACCCGGGTAGGACACGCCGACCAGGGACGGCCTGCCCTCACCGCGGGAGAAGCCGCGCCGGTGGCTGCCCGGACGTGCAGGCACCCAGCGGCCCCCTGCCCACTCCGCGCCCGCCTCGGCGACCGCTCCGAGCGCGCTCGCCTTCGTCCCCCGTGACGTCGCGAAGCGCCGTGGCGCCAGCAGCGTCTCGACGCTGTCGACCTTGGCGAGGCCGTCGACGGCGACGGCAGCGGCGAGATCGTGGGGCACGTAGTCGAAGCCGCACGCAGGTACCACCGGAACTGCGGCGCTGCCGTGGCGCCGCGCGACACGGCGCATGAACCCGGGCTCACCGGTGCTGTCGCAATATGCGACTCCGGCAGCCACCGCGGCGTCGACGACCGGCATGCCGAGGCGTTCGAAGGGCCCTACCGTCGACACCACGACGTCGGCGCCGTCGAGCATCCGGGCAAGGCTGCCGGGGTCCGTGGCATCGGCCACGCGCACGTCGGGCCGCGTGGCGGAACCGAGGCCACCGGCCACGCTGTCGAGCTTTGCCCTGTCGCGGCCGGCCACCACGAACTCGGCTCCGCGTGCCGACAGCTCCGCGGCCGTCAGCCTGCCCGTGTACCCCGATGCCCCGTACAGGACGATCATCGCGCTCACCGCTCCTCGGCGCCGCCGCCAACACGGCGGCAGCCGCTCGGGCGACGATACTGGGAGACGTGGTCCACGCCGACTTGGTGGGAGAGGCAGAACGGCTCGCGACGGTCCTCGCCCGGCGGGCAGCTGAGCTCGAGACCGCACCCGAGCGCGCTCGCCGCCATTCGCTCGGCCGCGTCGTCGGCGACCGCGCCGCGATCGCCGCCACGGTCCGGCTCCTGGACCGCTCGCTGCGTCCGTCCCGTCCCGGGCGTGCCGCGGCGCTTGTCGCGTCGCTGGGAGCGCGTCCACCACGGGCTCTCGGTGCCCGGCGCAGGATGCTGCTGGGGGCGTTCGCACGCGCGTGGCCGGCAGCACCTGCGGCCGCGATGGCCCTCGTGAGGGCCGGTCTGCGTGCCGAGACCGCGGATCTCGTGGGTGACGCCGATCCCGACGCTGTCTCTGCGCTGCTGTCGCGCCACCGCGAGCGCGGTGTCGCCGTGAACCTGAACCCGATCGGCGAGGCCGTCGTGTCCGATGCGGAGGCGCGGTCGCGCTTCGCCGCGGTCGCGGCTCTGCTCGCCGACGCGCGTGTCGACGCGGTGAGCGTCAAGGCGTCGGCGTTGCGGGCGCGCATGACCCCGCTGGACCACGAAGCCGTGGTGCGCGACCTCGCAACGGCGCTGCGCAGCCTCTACGGTCTCGCCGGCGATCGCCTCGTCGCCCTCGACATGGAGGAGTACCGCGACCTCGAACCCACGCTCGAGGCGTTCACGTCGGTGATGGGAGAGGTGCGCTACCGCAACCGCATCCACGGCATCGCCCTGCAGGCCTATCTGCCGGACTCGGGGGCGGCGTTGACCGATCTCGCCCAGTTGGGCGCGCGACGCGTCGACTGCGGCGGCGCCCCGGTGCGCGTGCGCCTCGTCAAGGGGGCGAACCTCGGGGCGGAGCGCCTCGACGCGGACCTGCACGGGTGGCCGGCAGCGCCGTTCCCGGACAAGGACGCCACCGACGCGAACATGAAGCGCCTCGTCGCGTGGGCGCTGGACCCCGCCCGGACCGGCCTGCACGTGGGCGTCGGCAGCCACAACGTCTTCGACGTGGCGTGGGCACTCACGGTGGCAGGCGCGTGGGGGACGACGGACCGCCTGACCGTCGAGATGCTCGCCGGCATGGCCGACCCGCTGCTGCGAGCGGTCGCGGAGGTGGCGCCCGCGGTGCTCGTCTACGCGCCGGTCGCTGCCGATGCGGACTTCCTCGCCGCCGTCGCCTATCTCGTGCGCCGCCTCGACGAGCAGACGTCGGAGGGGAACTTCCTGCGGGCCTCGTTCTCGCTCGCGGTCGGTGACGCCGAGTGGGAGCGCCAGCGTGGTGCGTTCGAACGGGCATGCGCGAGCGCCGCGGCCGAACCGGCGCCGCGGTCGCCGTCACGGCGCGCGAGCGCCGATCCGGCGGCGCGTCCGGCGGCATCGGAACCGTCGCAGCCCTTCACGAACGTTGCAGACACCGACTGGGCGGTCGCCACCAACCGCCGCTCGCTCACCGCGGCGCTCGCTGCGGCTCACCTCCCGCCGCTGCCGCCACCGGCACCTCCCGAGGCGGCCCTGCGTGCAGTCGCCGACGCCGCGGCGGACGCCGACGGGTGGGCGCAGCGGAGCCTGGCCGCGCGGCGCGAAGTCCTCTGCCGCGCCGCCGCGATCCTGCAGCGTCGCCGGCTCGACCTCGTCGCGCTCATGGCGGTCGAGGCGGCCAAGACGCCGGCAGAGGGAGACC
>JAIBAC010000011.1 GCA_019695375.1 Acidimicrobiia bacterium | reverse complement strand
GAGGAGGGTGTCGACGACGGAATCGAGCAGCGCGTCCTCGGTGTCGGTGCCGAACTCGGGTCCAGCGAGGATCACGGTCACGACCCCGTGGACGGCGGTCCAGAGCGTGAGCGCCGTCATCAACGGGTCGCCGCGGCGTATCAGACCGCGCGCTATCGCGTCGTCGACCGGAGCGGACGCGAACTCGAACACGGCGGTCGCGAGCGGCAGCTCGTCGCCCCGCGGCGCGGCCGTGAGCTCGGGGCGGAACAGGAAGATCGTCCGGAAGAGCTGCGGGTTGGCACGGGCGTAGTCCACGTAGGCGTGCGACAGGCCGCGGATCTGCTCCATCGGGTCGGAAGTGGCCTCGGTCACCGCGCGGAAGCGCTCCATGAGGGAACCGAACTCGCCCTCGGCGACGCCCTGCAGGAGACCCTGCTTGCTCCCGATGTGGGCGTACAGAGCCGGCGCCGTGACACCGAGGACAGTGGCGAGGCGGCGCAGCGACAGGCTCTCGAGCCCTTCGTCGCGGATCAGCTCGCGTGCAGCGGCGAGGACGGAATCACGGGTGAGCGGTGTGGCCATCGGAGTGAACAGTGTAAAGTCGCGCGGAGCCGCATCAGGGGGAGCCGTGACAAGTCTGGCCGAGAATCCGAGCGACCCGTACCTGTCGGGCAACTTCGCCCCCGTCGACGACGAGCTCGACGTCGCCGACCTCCCCGTCGAGGGCGAGCTACCGCCGGGCCTCGACGGCATCTTCGTGCGCAACGGACCGAACCCGCGCTTCGATCCGATCGGCCGCTATCACATCTTCGACGGCGACGGCATGCTCCACGCGATGCACCTCGGCGGTGGCCGGGCCCGCTACGTGAACCGGTGGGTTCGCACCAAGGCCTTCGCCGTCGAGGACCGCCTCGGCCATGCGGTGTTCGGTGGCCTGTCGGAGTTCCGGCTCCCCCCACCCGAGATCGTCGCCGAGGCCGGCCCGGCTCGCAACGCCGCCAACACCAACGTCGTTCGCCACGCCGGCCGCATCCTGGCCCTGTGGGAGGCGGGCCTTCCCTACGAGGTGACACCCGACCTCGACACCGTCGGGGAGTACGACTTCGGTGGCGACTACACGGGCTCGTTCAGTGCCCACCCCCACGTGGACGCCGAGACCGGGGAGATGTTCGTGTTCGGCTACGGCCCGTTCCCACCGTACCTGCGCTACCACGTCGTCTCGCCGGAGGGGAAGGTCGTCCACTCGACCACGATCGACATCCCGAACCCGGTGATGATCCACGACTTCATGATCACCGAACGGCACGCGGTCTTCCTCGACGCCCCGGCGGTCTTCGACGTCGCCGGTGCGATCGAGGGCAAGCCGATGGTGCGCTGGGCACCCGAAGCCGGTTGCCGCGTGGGCGTCATGGACCGATACGGCGACGGCTCCGCGATCACATGGCACGAGATCGAGCCGCGCTACGTCTTCCACTTCATGAACGCGTACGAGGTGGACGGCCGTGTTCACGTCCTCGCCGAACAGGCACCGGACATCCAGATCGGCTTCGGCGACGGTGACGCCGACGGGCAGGGCGACTTCACGCTCTGGGACTGGACCGTCGACCTCGCCGCCGGCACTCTGACCGAGACCCAGCTCGACGAGCGCCGCACCGGCTTCCCGCGCGTCGACGACCGCCGCACCGGACACCGCAGCCGCCACGGCCACGCACTCACGTTCTCCGGTCCCGCGCAGGCGATGGGCGAGTTCGACACCGTCGTGCGCTACGACCTCGGCACGATGGACGCCGAGACCTACTGCTTCGGTCGCGGCCGCGTGACGGGCGAGGTCGTGTTCGCCCCGGACCCGGCCGGACGTGACGACTCGGATGGGTGGCTGTGCAGCTTCGTGCACGACGCCACGACCGACACGTCCACGTTCGAGGTCCTCGACGCGTCCGACATCACCGCCGGGCCCGTCGCGACGGTGCCGCTGCCGCGCCGGGTGCCCTTCGGGTTCCACGCGGCCTGGCTTCCCGCGTAGCGGCCGCGTCCCTCGGACGAACGGGTCAGGCGCCTGCCTCGCGGGCACGCAGGTCCTTGCGCAGGATCTTGCCCGCCGCGGACTTCGGGATCGCGTCGATGAACTCGACCACGCGGACCTTCTTGTGCGGGGCGATGCGCTCCGCCACGAACGCCATCACCTCGTCCTCGGTCAGGTCGGCGCCGGACTCCTGCCTGACGACGAAGGCCTTCGGCACCTCCTCGCCGTCGCTGTCGCGGACCCCGATCACGGCGGCATCGGCGATCTTGTCGTTGGTCAGCAGGAGGGCCTCCAGTTCCGCCGGCGGGACCTGGTATCCCTTGTACTTGATCAGCTCCTTGATCCGGTCGACGATCGTGAACACGCCGTCCGCGGTCACCGTCGCGACGTCGCCGGTGTGGAGGTACCCGTCGGCATCGAGCGTCGCTGCCGTCGCCTCGGGGTTGTTCAGGTAGCCGCGCATCACGTTGGGGCCCTTGACCCAGAGCTCGCCGTTCTCTCCGGGGCCGACCTCCTCGCCGCTGACGGGGTCGACGAGCTTGCACACGACGTTCGCGACCGGGAAGCCGACGCTGTCGAGGCTCACCTCGGGCCTGTCGATCGGGATCATGTGCGACACCGGTGAGAGCTCGGTCATGCCGTATCCCTGGACGACCCGGCATCCGAGACGGCGCCCGACCGCGTGGCCGAGCTCACCGTCGAGAGGTGCAGCGCCCGAGACGATCGTCTCGATGCACGACAGGTCGTACTTGTCGACGACGGGATGCTTGGCGAGGGCCACCGCGACCGGAGGGGCGATGTAGACCGCTTTGACCTCGTGTTCGCTCACGACCCGCAGGAAGTCCTCGAGGTCGAACTTGGGCATCGTGACGACGGTGCCGCGGTGGTGGAGCCCGAGGTTCATCATCACCGTCATGCCGTAGATGTGGAAGAAGGGCAGGACAGCGAGGATCGACGAGTGCGATTCGGCGTCGAGCTGGCCTCCGATCTGGCAGAGGTTGGCGACGAGGTTGCGGTGCGTGAGCTCGACACCCTTGGCGAGGCCCGTGGTGCCCGACGAGTAGGGCAGCACCGCGAGGTCGTCGGGACCCACGGTCTCGGGCGGTGTCGCGGCTGTGGAGCCGAGCAGGTCGCGGAGGGTCGTGTGACCGTCCGCGGCATCGAGCACGACGACGGCGTCGCTGCCGAGGCCGGCCTCCTCCATCGCCGCCAGCGCGCGGTCGAGGAACGGTGAGACGGTGACGACGAGCTCGGCGCCCGAGTCGCGGAGCTGGTGCGCCAGCTCGCCCGGTGTGTAGAGCGAGTTGGCGCTCGTGACCACGGCGTTGGCGCGCAGGATTCCGTGAAACGTCGCGACCCAGTACGGGTTGTTCGGCGCGAAGAGCGCCACGACGTCGCCCGCCCCGATGCCGCGCTCGGCGAGGGCGGCGGCGATGCGGTCGACGTAGCCGGCGAGCTCGCCGAAGGTGAGCGACGCACCGGAGCTGCCGTCGACGACGGCGACGTCGCCGTCGCGGTCGCCGAAGCCGTCGCCGAACAGGAACCGGTGGAGCGAGACCTCGGGGATGCTGACGTCGGGGTACGGACTTGGGATCGGCATCGGTTGCTCCTGGTGGTCGACGGGGCCGACGGCTGAGCGCATGATGGCAGACCTGCACGATCTACGGGCGGGGGAGCTTCGTGATGCCCCGTGCGCGAGCGCTGCAGATGCGGAGATTGACCACCCGCCGCGATCGTCCTAAGGTCGGCGCCCGAAGTGGTGAACACTGTTCACCAGGCCGAACAGGAGTGGATGCCGCCATGTCGCTGCCGCTGTCGATGCTCGCCGCCGCCCCCGCCGATCTCGACCTCGAAGTAGCCGCGGGCGAGATGCCCGCCGCGATCGGCGGCGAGATCTTCGTGTCGGCGCCTGATCCCGCGACGCCCGGTGACTACCGCCTGTTCGGCGAGGGCCTCGTGTTCCGTCTCTCGCTCGCGCCGGGCACCCACGGCGCAGGCGAAGGCCGCTACGCGTGGCGCCACCGCCGCATCGACACGCCGTCGGTGCGCCTGCGCGACAAGCGTCCGGCCGCGTTCGCGCCGGGCCCGACCGGCATGATGAGCTCCTACGGAGCCCCCAACCTCGCCAACACGGCACCGCTGCCGTGGGGTGAGCGCATGTTCGTCACCTGGGACGTCGGCCGTCCCCTCGAGATCGACCCGGTCACGCTCGAGTTCGTCGCCGAGGTCGGCCACAAGGACCAGTGGGGCTCCTTCCTGCCGGGCCTGCTCCCGTTCGTGTTCTCGACCGCGCATCCGGTCGTCGACCCCGAGCGCGGCTGCATGTGGACCGTGCGCCAGCTGCCGTCGGAGATGGCCCCCCGCATGGTGATGCAGCCGTGGGTGGTGCGCTGGGGCGGTGAGGGTCCCGACATCGACATGTGGCCCGTCGAGAACGCACGTGTCCCGGGCATGATGCACACCATCACGCAGACGCGCGACTGGCTCCTCCTCGCCGAGAGCGGCATGTTCCGCCCCGACGCCGGCGAGATCGCCGGGCAGGACCGCAGCGTCACCAACGACGCCGCCGCGACCGTCTACCTGGTGCGCAAGGACCTCCTCGATCAGACGCCACCGGGCCAGGCAGTCGTCGCCGAGGAGTTCGTCGTCGCACCCGAGTTCGGCCACTACTACGCCCGCTACGACGACACCGACGGCATCGAGGTGATCTTCGAGCACCAGGAGCTGATGGACCTCGGCCTCAAGATCCGGCCGCAGGACCGCGACCTGCTCGGGCGGCCCGTCGACCTGCCGGGCTTCTACGGCCAGGGCATGGCACCGGCGGCGGCGAGCGTGATCTCCTTCGACCCCGAGTCCGGCAAGCAGAACGACATCGCCGTCCTGCGCGACCCCGACCGCTACTGGAACCTGCAGCTCTCGACGATGGACTGGTCGGCCGAGGGCCAGTCGGCACCCACGCTGCACCACATCGTCATGCACGGGTACCGGCCCCAGACGATCACCCAGCGCGCTCTCGCCCTGTACGAAGACCGCGTCGACCGGTCGATCCTCGGCGACGAGGAGACACCGGCGAGGCTGATCAGCGTCGAGCGTGACGGCCTCGGCCTCGTCGGAGACCACGAGTACGCCGTCGAGGACCTGCCCACGTCGCCGACGTTCGTCCCACGCGACCCGGGAGCGGCGGGGAGGAGCCGCTACGCGGGCAGCGACCCCGGTGGCCACGACGGCTGGGTCGTGGTGCCCGTGCTCAGGGATGCAGGCTTCCACGTCGACGTCTTCGACGCCGCACGTGCCGGCGACGGCCCCGTGTGCACCCTCGCGGCACCCGCGGGAGCGCAGGTGCCGCTCCTGTTGCACTCGGCGTGGATGCCCTCCGCCGGGTCCGCGCCGGACGCGGACAGGCTCCGCTTCGCCGACGAAGCGACCGACGAGGCACTGACGGCACTGCCCGACGATCTCGCCGCGGCCGCACGCGAGGTCCGCAGCGACCTCGATGCGCGCCAAGCCTGAACGGCTACGCTCGCCCGCGTCGCAAGCCTTCCGCGAGAGGTGGTCACGATGGCCGGACCCGATGTCACGCGTGCAGCCGTGGAGCGCTACGTCGCCGGCGTCCACGACGGCAGCACGGACATGTACGTCGGCGCTTTCGCGCCCGATGCGGTGATCGAGGACCCTGTCGGGACCGCACCGCATGTGGGCACCGACGCACACCGGGCCTTCTGGGAGAACACGCGCCAGATGGCGGACAAGGTGAGCTTCGACGTCGAGCGCATCATCGCGTTCGACGACGAGGCGGTGATGGTGTTCACGGTCAACGCCCATCTCCACGCTGGTGGGACGACGCGCATCCCCGCAGTCGGCCACTACGACGTCGGCGAGGACGGGCTCATAACGCACTACAAGGCGTACTGGGACCCGGCGACGGTGGAGTTCGTAGCCGACTGAGACACGGGTACCTTCCGTCGCCGGGGTGCCCACCAAGGAGGACGAGATGCAGATCCAGGGTTCGGTCGCGGTGGTCAGCGGTGGTGCGTCGGGACTCGGCGAGGCCACCGTTCGCAGGCTCAGCGCCGCCGGCGCACGCTGCCTCATAGCCGACCTGAACGCCGATCGCGGCAAGGCGCTCGCCGACGAGCTCGGCGGAGCCTTCGCGCAGACCGACGTGTCCGATGCCGACCAGGTCCAGGCGGCGGTCGCGCAGGCGGCGGAGCTCGGCCCTGTGCGCGCCGCGATCAGCTGCGCCGGGATCGGCTGGGTCGGCCGCGTGATCAACCGCGACAACTCCCCCCACGACCTCATGCCGTTCCAGAAGGTCATCGAGGTCAACGTCATCGGGACGTTCAACATGATGCGCTTCGGCGCGTCGGCGATCGCGGCGTCGGAACCCAACGACGACGGCGAGCGCGGGGTGCTCGTCAACACGGCGTCGGTGGCGGCCTTCGACGGCCAGACCGGCCAGCTCGCCTACTCGGCGTCCAAGGGCGGGATCGTCGGCATGACCCTCCCGGCCGCACGTGACCTCGCTCCCGTCGGCATCCGCGTGATCACGATCGCACCGGGACTCATGGACACACCGCTGCTCGGCCTCCTCGGCGACGAGGGCAAGGCCAAGCTCGCGGCCGACGTCATCTTCCCCAAACGCCTCGGTGCCGCCGACGACTACGCCGCTCTCGTCCAGCACATCGCCGAGAACCCCTATCTGAACGGCGAGACGATCCGTCTCGACGGCGCCATCCGCCTCCCCCCGAAGTAGCGACCGGGAGACGGCCCTCAAGGGAGCCCACGAGACGCCGATGGTCGGGTATGGACGACTCCACCCCACCAGAGGCCGGCTCCGACCAACGCTACGAGGAGGCACGCCGGCGCGTCCGCAAGCTGCGCGAGTTCTACTCCAACGTCGCCGTCTTCGTCGTCATCAACCTGGCGTTGTTCGGAATCAACCTCGTGACGCTCGACCCGTCTGCCGGCGGTGGCTGGTGGTTCTACTGGGTGACGGTCTTCTGGGGCATCGGCCTGGTCTTCCATGCCATCAACGTCTTCGGCGACCGCTGGGGCCAGGGCTGGGAGCAGCGCAAGATCCAGCAGTACATGGCCGACTCCTGATCCGTACCGCTCACCGTCGATCCTCGCGTGCCCTACTCCCGTAGGTAACCGGGGTTCGAGATGCGGACCTTCGCCTCGACGGTCTCGCGGACGTGGGTGAGCACCTCGGCGCGGCGCTCGTCGAGTGATCCGTCGCGGATCCGGGCTGCGAGCTCTGCGTTCAGCTCACCGATGTCGCCGTCGTGGCCCAACAGGGCGACCAGTCCGGCGAGCTCGGCCGCATCCGCAACAGGTCCGTCGCGGAGCTCGCGTTCCACGACGCCGAGGACGTTGGCGACCACCCGCGTGTGGAAGCGGAGCCGCCCCGTGAGGGCGTCCATGACGTCGCCTTCGAGGAAGCCGCGGCACGCAGCAAGGAGGTCGGCGGCGGAAGGCAGGTCCTGGGCCATCGGCGAGATGATGGCACGCGACGAGGGTCGAAAGACCCTTCCGCCGCCGGTCGCCCGGCGGCAAGGCTGGGGCGCATGACTGCCGAGACCGAGAACCCCGCACCGACTCAGCGGCCGTTCATGCGTGGGCGCCTGCACGAGTGGGCCTTCTTCATGTCGTTGCCCATGGGCGTGACGCTCGTGGCGACGGCCGCCGGTGCCGTCTCCAGAGTTGCCGCCATCATCTACGCCGCGAGCCTGGCGGCCCTGTTCGGGACGAGCGCCTTGTACCACCGCATCACGTGGTCGCCGCGTGCGAGGGCGGTGATGCGCCGCCTCGACCACTCGATGATCTTCGTGCTCATCGCAGGCACCTACACGCCGTTCTGCCTGATCGTGCTGCACGGCGCGTGGGCGTACGTGGTCCTCGCGACGGTGTGGACGGGTGCCGTCGCCGGCATCCTGCTCAAGACCCTCGCGTACGAGCGCATGCAGAAGATCGGCGGCGCTCTCTACATCGTGCTCGGCTGGGTGGTGGTGATCGCGCTTCCCCAGATCGTCGGCGGCATGAGCGTCGCGGGCGTCACCCTGCTCGCGATCGGCGGGGTCCTCTACACCGTCGGCGCGATCATCCTCTTCACACGCCGGCCGAACCCGTCGCCGCGGATCTTCGGGTACCACGAGATCTTCCACTCGATGGTGCTCGGTGCCGGGATCTGCCACTACGTGGCGGTGTTCGGCATCATCGGTCGATGAGCGCCAGCAGGTCGTACTCCATCTCGCACGCCCTGCGCCCCAGCGCAGCCAGTTCGACGGAGCTGTTCGCCCCGCTGCGGAACGAGAGCGCCTGCACCAGGCAGAGGATCCCCCACTTGAGCGTCCCGAACGCCTCCCAGAACCGCACCGACTCGGGGTCGACCGCGCGTCCGCCGGCGTCCTCGTAGGCGGCGAAGAGCTCGTCGTAGGTGCCGAAGCCGCCGGCGGGTCTGTCGTCCGCGCCGAAGCGCCACGACCGCACGCACATCCATCCGAGATCCTCCATCGGGTCGCCGGCGTGGGCGAGCTCCCAGTCGAGGACCGCCCTGATCCCCTCGGGCCCGACGATGAGGTTCCCGTTGCGGTAGTCGCCGTGCACGAGCGTGCGAGCACCGGCGCGCGGGAGGTGGTCGTCGAGCCAGCGCAGGCCGAGCTCGAACGCGGGGTGAGCCTCCCCGACGACGTCGAGGATGCCCCGGTACTGACGGACCTGGACCGACGCCGGGTCGTCGTCGGAGTCCGCGAGGGCAAGGCCGGAGATGGCGCGCCAGTCGACGGAGTGGATCGCGGCGAGGATGCTGCCTGCCTGCGCGCACAGCAGCGGTCGGGCGGAGGCGAAGGCGTCGTCGCGGAGGATCTTGCGCGGGATCGTCTCGCCCTCGACGCGCTCCATGACGAAGCCCGTGCCGATCCTGTCGTCTTCGTCGAGGACGAAACTGACTTTCGGGACCGGTACGCCGGCCGCGCCGGCGGCCTCGATCAGGCGGCATTCGACGTCGCGGTCGAGCACTGCCGCCGCGCTCGTGGGATCACGCCTCAGCACGAGAGGCACGCGTGGCCGGCCGTGAGCAGCCGGCACGAGGTCGAACGACCACGTCTCGCGCGACGCACCGCCGGTGAGGCGCCGCAGGTCCTCGACCACGCCGGCGAGGCCGTGGCGCGCGCAAGCGCGGGCGAGGTCACCGGGGTCGAGACGAGCCATCAGACGGCGGCGCCCACCGGGGCGCCGTCGACGATCTGGTCGAGGTACTCCGAGAGCCCGTACCCGGTCCTGCCGTCGCAGGACCACTCCGTGAGGCCCTCGGAGATCCTGGTGGTGAGCTCGTTGCCGTCGGGGCCGGTGCGGCGGTTGCGGAGCGGGATGAGGTTGAGGACCTTCCCGGTGATCTCGTACTCGCCCCTCGAGGTCCGGCATCTGGCGTGCACGCGCCGGTGGTACTTGTCGTCGCCGTCCCAGTCGCTCGCGACGGAGACGTCGAGGACCATGTCGTAGCGGCCGTCGGTGAAGACCGCCCCGGTCTTGCGGGCGGACCCGTCGCGGCTGGCGACGTAGGAGAGGACGATCCCGAACTCGTCGCCGAAGTTCATCGTGAGCCAGCGGTAGAACCAGGGAGCCTGCCAGAAGCGCGGCCCCCACGAGTGGTCGCGCAGACCGAACCCGTCGATCTGCCAGGACTCGCCGCCTACCGTGATGGTGCCGGTGGCCGCGACGTGCTGCTCGTAGTGGCCGCGGGCGAAGCCGCCCATCACGTCGTCGCCCGAGAGCGGCTTGCCGTCGTCGCCGACCGGCTCGCCGCCGAAGAGGGGCGACAGGCCGCGGTACGACAGGCGGACCTCGGCGTCGGTCCAGGGGTTCGCCTTGAAGGCCGTGCGCGGGTCGGCCATCTGCAGTGGGTCCTCCAACAGGACGACCTTGCCCGCGTACGAGGCCTCGAGGGCAGCGAACGGTTCGACGACCTCGAAGCGCATCCCGCCGGCGTCGAAGGCGTCGTTGTCGGCGATCTCGGGGCGGCCGAACCAGAAGGCGACGCGGCCGTCGGGCAGATAGAGGCACGTGGTCAGCTCGGCGTAGCCCTCGTTCGCGCGGTTGCCGAGGCGCAGGAACCCGCCGCAGCGCTGCTCGGCGTCGTAGACGTTGAAGTACATCGACTCGTTGAAGTTGGACGCGTCCTCGAGCGCGTGCATGTACTCGTCTTGGTGCTCTGGCGGGCGGATCCTCATGGTGCTCGACTCCCCTGGCGCGGACTGCAACGGCGGTATACAGCTTCGCCGCCTGCCCGCCAAGGCCCGGTTGGATAACAGATAGGCCACCTGGGTGCTTGGATGACGAGGACCGCGAAAAGCGTCACCTCCGTCATCCGATCCCTGTCTTCTGGCCGGATCGTCATCCAAGGCCCTGTTCGCGGGCTGTGCCATGATCGCCCGGCGATGGACATCTGGCTGGCGAGCCGCCGCGGAGTCGTGACCTGCTTCGACGTGAAGTCGCGCGCAGAGCTCTGCAGTGTCGACGTCGCCCATCCGATCGACGCCCTCGTGCGCGGGGGCGGCTCCGTGTGGGTGGCCGGCGACCGGGCGTTGACGGCCGTCGACGCTGCTTCCGGTGTGGTGGCGTCCACGGAGGCCGTGGCCGGGCGTGCATCGGCGTTGGTGATCGCAGGGGGCGAGCCCGTGGTCCTCTCGACGGGGAGGCGACCGGCGCTGACGTGGCCTGAGTCGGGCCGGTCGCTGCGTGTCGGTGCCCAGTCGCAGGCACTCGCCGCCGGGTACGGGGCGCTGTGGGTCGCGTGCCAGCGGCGTCCAGCGGTGGTGGAACGCCGTGATCCCGCGACGGGCGAGGTCGTCGCCGCTGTGGAGGTCCACCGAGACCCCCAGGCCATCTGGTGCGCTCACGGGAGCGTCTGGGTCGCGACCGACGGACCGGGTGGTGTCGACGAGATCGATCCGGCCACGGACTCGGTGACGGCCACGGTCGAGGTGCCACGCCAGCCCACCGCCGTCCGCGAGGCGTTCGGTGCGCTGTGGGTCGCCCACGGCGCTGAGCCGCGGCTCACCCGCGTAGACCCCGATTCGCTGGAAGTCGTCGCCTCGATCCGCGTCGGTGCCGGCTCGTTCGGGATCGGCGTGGCAGGCGGCGATCTCTGGCTCACCCAGGCCATCGCGTCGCGGGTGTGCGTCGTCGATCCGAACCGCAACGGCGTACGGGCGCGCTTCGACTGGGACGAGCCGTTCGCCATTGGGTAGAGATACCGATTCGCGGGTCAACGAGAGCTGGTCGAGGGGGAGCGCATGGGTCCGCTGCAGGGTGTCAAGGTCGTCGAGATCGCCGGGATCGGCCCGGGTCCGTTCTGCGCCATGATGCTGGCCGACATGGGTGCCGACGTCGTCCGTGTCGAGCGGCGTGGCGCCCCGATGGCGGGCAACCCCAACGACTTCCTGAACCGCGGGCGCCGTTCCATCGCCGTCGACCTGAAACAGCCCGCCGGCGTCGAGACCGTGCTGCGGCTCGTCGAGAAGGCCGACGCGTTGCAGGAGGGCTTCCGTCCGGGGGTGATGGAGCGCCTCGGCCTCGGCCCCGACGACTGCCTTGCCCGCAACCCCGCGATCGTCTACGGGCGCATGACCGGTTGGGGCCAGGACGGGCCGTGGGCGCAGATGGCCGGCCACGACATGAACTACATATCGATCAACGGCGTGCTGCACACCTTCGGCCAGAAGGGCCTCCCTCCGCAGCCGCCGTGCAACGCCGTCGGTGACTTCGGCGGCGGTGGCATGCTGCTCGCGTTCGGGATCGTCTGTGGGGTCCTCGAGGCGCGCACCTCCGGCAAGGGTCAGGTGGTCGACGCCGCGATGGTCGACGGTTCGGCGGTGCTCATGACGATGGTCTACGCCATGCGCCAGATGGGCTTCTGGACCGACGAGCGCGGCGCGAACCTGCTCGACACCGGGGCCCACTTCTACGACGTGTACGAGACCGCGGACGGCGAGTACATGTCCGTCGGCTCGATCGAGCCGCAGTTCTACGCCAAGATGCTCGAGATCACGGGCGTCGACGCCGGCGAACTGCCTGGCCAGATGGACCGGACACGCTGGGACGAGGCACGCGCCAAGATCGCCGCCGCGATCAAGACCAAGACCCGAGACGAGTGGGCGGCACTCACCGAGGGCACCGATGCGTGCATGGCGCCGATCCTGTCCATCCCCGAGGCGTTCGAGCACCCCCACATCAAGGCACGTGACACGTTCGTGGAGTTCGAGGGCGTGACCCAGCCGGCGCCGGCGCCGCGCTTCTCACGCACCAAGGAGCAGATCCAACGGCGTGCGGCCGCTCTCGGGGAGCACACCGACGAGGTCCTAGCGGACTGGCTCGGTGCCGGCGCCGCCGAGGTCGCCGAGCTCCGCAGCGCCGGCGCCGTCTCCTGACCGGCGCGGGGGCGTACTCCCAAACGCGGGCGGTTCGTCTCGTGTGCGGGTCATATTGCCCGCGTTTGGGGCCGGGGCTCCTCCCAAACGCGGGTGGTTCGTCTCGTGTACGGGTCAGGTTGCCCGCGTTTGGGGTCAGCCGGCGGAGACGAGGGCGTCGCCGTCCTGAGGCGCGGCGGTGGGACGCGGGGTGAGGCGTGTGACGGTGGAGGGTGTGTCCGCGCCGAGGCGCTCCTCGAGGAACCGCGCGGTCGACTCGTATCCGAGGCGCATCAGCTCGCCACCGCGGGAGAGGTCGGGGAAGCGCAGCTTCGGGAGCGCCGGCGGGGGCACCACGATGATCTCGGTCTGGTCGCGGTACAGCGCCACGTCGAGGCGGAACCGGTTCGCGCGAGCGATCGCGAAGCTGCGCAGCAGCATCTCGAACGACGTCTCCGGCGAACGCGCGCCGGTGCCGGAGTCGCCGGCGTCCTGCAAGGCGAGCACGAACACGCGGTCGGCGTCGGTTGCGTGTGAGAGCGGCACGTTGTTGACGACGCCACCGTCGATGTACACGCGTCCACCGATGCGTACGGGTGGGAAGACACCGGGCAGCGCGGTCGTCGCCATCAAAGGCCGCAGCAGCGATCCGGACGCGAACACGTGCTCCTCACCCGTGGTCAGCTCGGTCGCGACGATGCGCAACGGCACGCGCAGGTCGTGGAAGTGCGCCACGGGCGTGGACCGGGTTATGAGGCGCACGAGCCCGTCGTTGGGGTAGAGGTGGTCGTGGCGGCGCGCGATCTTCCACAGGTGCTGCACCGTGCCGCCCGGGAAGATCTCGTCGGTCTGCACGGTCGTCCAGGTCTCGCGCAGCAACCGGATCCCGTCGGAGCCGGGCACCGCGGCCATGGCCGCACCGTTGAGGGCGCCGACGCTCGAGGCGACATAGGCATCGGGTTCGATGCCGGCGGCGACGAGGGCCTCGAGCATCCCGGCCTGCACGGCACCGAGATGACCACCGCCGGAGAGGACGACCGCGGTGGTGGGTGCCGGCTCGTTCGCTTCGAGAGTCTCCTCGGCTCGCTGGGTGCGACGCCTGATCCTGACCACGATGCCGTCCTTCGACGGAGAGTGGTGTGCCCCCCTGGCAACCCCTTCACCGACAGATTTCGTCCCGCTGGTGCCCAAAGCCTCTACGGCGTTCAACGCAATTGACCTGGGCCGATCGCGTGGGGGCCGCCGCTCGATGCGCGGCGGCCGACCGCCTTGGTCGTGCGCGCGGGCGCAACGTAGTATCCGCCCCCGGGTTCGGAGGGACCGTCTCGCACGGTCGCCGCCGCCCCACCCCGTCGGGACGACAGGGAGCAGAGCTTGCCGATCGACGCCTACTACCGCTCGTACCTCCAGGTGGCAGCCGTGGGGCTGCTCGGCCTGGGGCTCTTCGGTGCGATGATCGGCCTCGCCAAGGTGCTCCAACCGCGGCGTCTCAGCGACCTCAAGTCCTCGATCTACGAATGCGGGGTCGAGCCGCTGGGCGACGAGTGGTCGCAGTCACAGGTCCGCTACTACGTGTTCGCGCTGCTCTTCGTCGTCTTCGACGTGGAGGCCATCTTCGTGTTCCCGTGGGCCGTGATCATGGGCACGTTGTCGTGGGCTGCGCTGGTCGAGATGGTGATCTTCATCCTGATCCTCGCGGTCGCGCTGCTGTACGCGGTTCGCAAGGGTGTGCTGCGCTGGATCTAGCGCGCTGAGGTGAACGAGACGATGACCGACATCAGCGACAACGCCCGTTCCGGATGCGACTTCGTGAACGCGTTCCCAAGGGAGCGCGGCTGATGGCGCTGCTCGAGCGGATAGACCTGAACAAGGGAGCCGGCAAGCCGGTGCAGTGGCTCCTGAACTGGAGCCGCAAGTACTCGCTGTGGATGTTCCAGTTCGGTCTCGCCTGCTGCGCGATCGAGATGGGAGCCGCGCTCACGAGTCCCCGATACGACGTCATGCGCTTCGGGATCGTGCCGCTGCCATCGTCACCGCGCCAGTCCGACCTCATGATCGTGGCGGGCACGCTCACCGACAAGATGGCGCCCGCCGTCAAGACGATCTACGAGCAGATGCCCGAGCCGAAGTACGTGATCTCCATGGGTTCGTGCAGCAACTGCGGCGGACCGTATTGGGACAGCTACTCGGTCACCAAGGGTGTCGACCAGATCCTCCACGTCGACGTGTACGTGCCCGGGTGCCCTCCGCGGCCGGAGGCGCTCATGCAGGGGATCATCGAGCTGCAGAAGATGATCCAGAGCGAGGACATCCAGGACAAGTGGCGAGGTGAGCCTGTTGGCACTCGCGCCTGAAGCCCTCACCGCCCGATTCCGCGACGGCCTCGGCGAGTCGGTGGTCGACACGTCGACCGCGTTCGGGATGGCCACCGTCGTGGTCTCCGCCCGCGCATGGGTCGACGCGCTGGCGTTCGCGAAGGGCGACGAGCAGCTCGCCTGCGACTCGTTCTCGTGGCTGTCGGGCATCGAGTGGGTGGACGACTCCGAGGGCGACGCCGACGCCGACACCGCAGAGGCGGCTGCAGCCACCGGGGCCGAGACCGAGGAACCCGAGCCCGAACCCGACGAGTCCGAGTACCACGCCCCGCCCGTGCCCGCGTTCGAGGTGGTCGCCCGCGTGGCGTCGAGCACGGAGCACCACGGCGTCACGCTCAAGGCTCGCCTCGACCCGGATCGTCCCGTGGTGGCGAGCGCGATCGGCGTGTACGCGGGAGCCGACTGGCACGAGCGCGAGCTCATGGAGATGTTCGGCGTCGAGGTCGTCGGCCACCCGAACCCGGTGAAGCTCTACCTGCCCGACCACTTCGAGGGCCACCCGCTGCGACGCAGCTACAAGCTCGGTGCACGTGAGATCAAGCCGTGGCCGGGTGACGTCAACGTCGAGGACATGCCCGAGGACACCCCGATCACCGAACCGAAGCCGGGTCAGCCGAAATGACATCCGTCCAGTCGCACCTCTCGGCCTCCTTCGCCGCCCACCTCGCCGACGCACAGGTGGCGGTCGAGATCGAGACGCCGGAGATGACGCTCAACATCGGGCCCCAGCACCCCTCCACGCACGGGGTGTTCCGCTTGATCGCGAAGGTCGACGGCGAACGCGTGACCGAGGTCGAGCCGGTCCTCGGGTACATGCACCGTGGCTACGAGAAGCTGTGCGAGGTGCGGACCTACGCGCAGGTGACAGCGCTCGTGAACCGCCTCGACTGGCTGAGCGGGTACTGCAACGAGATCCCGTTCATCCTCTCGGCCGAGAAGCTCATGGGCATCGAGGCACCGCCACGTGTGCAGTACATCCGCACGATCCTCTCGGAGCTGGCACGGCAGGCGACGTTCCTCGTGTTCCTCGGCAGCTTCGGGATCGAGCTCGGCGCGCTGACGCCGTTCTTCCACACGATGCGCGACCGCGAGAAGGTCCTCGACCTGCTCGAGTCGGTCACCGGTGGGCGGTTCCACCCCAACTTCAACAGGGTCGGGGGAATCCTCGACGACCTGCCGCCGGGCTTCGTCGAGGAGTGCGCGGCGGTGATGGACGACGTCGACAAGATGTGCGACCAGGTCGACGCGCTCCTCTTCGGCAACGACATATTCCGCGAGCGCACACTCGGCGTGGGCGTCATCCCTCTCGACAAGGGCCTGGAGTACGGCGTGAGCGGCGCCAACATCCGCGCGTCGGGCTGTGCCGCCGACGTGCGTCGCGACGAGCCCTACCTCGTCTACGACGAGGTCGACTTCGACGTCGTGACCGACACGCGTGGCGACGCGTTCGCGCGGGCATACTGCCGCCTGCAGGAGACACGTGAGTCGACCCGCATCGTGCGCCAGTGCCTGAAGGCGCTGCCGTCGGGGCCGATCATGGCCAAGGTGCCGAAGGTGATCCAGGTTCCCCCCGGCGAGGTGTACGTGAGGGCGGAGAACCCGCTCGGCGAGATGGGCTACTACCTGGTCTCGAGAGGTGGTCGCATCCCGTACCGGGTCAAGGTCCGCACCGCGAGCTTCAACAACGTGAGCGTGCTCCCGTGGCTGCTCGAAGGTGTGTTCATGCCCGACCTGATCGCGATCCTGGGCAGCCTCTACTTCATCCTCGGAGACGTCGACCGATGAACTGGTGGGCATTCGTCCTGCGCCTGCTCGTCATAGCAGCGCTGATCCCGGCGGCCGCATACGTGCTCGGCTACACCTTCCTCAAGGTGCTGGCGCACATGCAGTACCGGCTCGGACCGATGGAGGCCGGACGCTTCCACGGCGTCGGTCAGCTCCTCGCCGACGGCCTGAAGTTCCTCCAGAAGGAGGACCTCGTCCCGGACAAGGCCGACCGGCCGGTGTTCCTGTTCGCGCCGGCCGTCGTGCTCGTCGGCGTGGTGCTGGTGTTCATGACCATCCCGTTCGGGCCGCCTCCGCTCAACATCGTCAACCTCGACAGCCAGCTGTTCGTGATGCTCGCCGCGTCGAGCCTCGGCACGATCGGCGTGCTCATGGCGGGCTGGTCCTCGGCGAACAAGTACTCGATGATGGGCGGCTTCCGCGCAGCCGGTCAGCTGCTCGCGTACGAGCTGCCCCTCATCCTCGCCGCAGTCGGCGTCGTGATGCAGGCCGGCACGCTCAACCTCGACGGCATCGTCGAGGCTCAGAGCCAGTTCCACCTCTTCGGCACGGCCATCCCGATCCCGTACGTGATTCCCCAGATCATCGGGTTCGTCGTCTTCGTGATCGCGAGCCAGGCCGAGCTCTCGCAGGCCCCTTTCGACATGCCTTTCGCCGAGTCCGAGCTCGTCGCCGGTTTCACGACCGAGTACTCGGGGTTCCGCTACCTGTTCTTCTTCCTCGCCGAGTTCGCGTCGAACTTCGCGTTCGCCGCCATCGGCGCGACGCTCTTCCTCGGCGGCTACTGGGTCCCGCTCGTGCCGGAGAAGGCGCTCTGGATCGTGGGCCCGATCGCGCTCGCCGTGAAGATCGGTGTGCTCGTCTTCATCTTCTTCTGGATGCGCTCCACCTACCCGCGCCTGCGTGAGGACCAGCTCCAGCGGTTCGCGTGGAAGTGGCTCATCCCGATCGCGCTCGTCAACATCGGGCTGACCGGCGTGCTGAAGGTGGTGGCCTGATGGCAGCGGCTGAGCCGAAGACGGTCGAGAAGACCACGACCCGTGGGGGCCCGAAGAAGCCGTCCCAGATCAAGGGACTCTTCGAAGGGCTCTGGGTGACGCTGCGGGCGCTCACCTCGCGCAGCCAGGTGGTGCAGTACCCCCACGTGAAGGAGGAGCCGCACCAGCGCGCCCGCGGCGTGATCGGGCTGCTCGAGGAGAACTGCACGGTGTGCATGCTCTGCGCACGTGAGTGCCCCGACTGGTGCATCTACATCGAGGGCCACAAGGAGCGGCGCGAGCCCCGCCGCGAGGGCGGCAAGCCGCGAACTGTGCAGGTCCTCGACCGCTTCGACATCGACTTCGCCCTGTGCATGTACTGCGGCATCTGTGTCGAGGTCTGCCCCTTCGACGCGCTGCACTGGTCGCCCGAGTACGAGTACAGCGAGCTCGAGATCCGCGACCTCATCCACGACAAGGACCGCCTCGGGTACTGGGACACGACCAAACCTCCCGCGCCGCGACTCGGCTACTACAAGGCGGCGAAGTGATGGTCGGACCGAACATCGCCTTCTGGATCATCGCCCTCGTCATGGCGTACGCGGGGGTGAGGCTCGTCACGACCCGCAACGTCGTCCACGCGGCGCTGTACCTGATGATCGTGCTCGCGGGCACCGCCGCGATCTTCCTGCTGCTCGGCGCCGAGTTCCTCGGCTGGACCCAGGTCCTCGTCTACATCGGCGCCATCGTCGTGCTCTTCCTCTTCGGTGTGATGCTCACACGAGCGACGTACGGCGAATCCAAGGGACTCGACAACGACCAGCGCGTCCTCGCCGCCACCGTGGCAGTCATCGTCTTCCTCGTCTTCGCAGGCGCCATGTGGAAGGCGTTCGGGGCGAGCACCGAGATCGTGCTCGAGAAGTCGACCACAGTGTCCGAGCTCGGCCGCGACCTCATGACCAACTGGGTGCTGCCGTTCGAGGCGGTGTCTCTCGTGCTGCTGGCGTCGCTGATCGGAGCGATCACCCTCGCCCGCCGCGACGACCCAGAACACGTCCGCGACAGGGGAGTCGAGCGATGAAGCTCAACCTGTTCCTCACGCTCTCGGCGTTCCTGTTCTGCCTGGGGGTCTACGGGATGCTCGCGCGGCGCAACGCCGTGATGATCCTGATGTCGATCGAGCTGATGCTGAACGCGATCAACATCAACCTCGTGGCTTTCGGAGCACTGCACGGCAACCTGACCGGCCAGATATTCGCCTTCTTCGTGATCGCAGTCGCGGCGGCGGAGGTCGGCATCGGCCTCGCGATCGTGCTGCTGATCTACCGCAACCGGGCGAGCGTCAACGTCGACGACGTCGACCTCATGAAGGGCTGACCTTGCAGATCCTCGAGCTGTTCTGGCTCCTCCCAGTCGTCAACATCATCGCGTGCCTCCTCGCGTTCTTCTTCGGCAAGACCGTGAGCCGGGGCAAGGCGCAGGTCTGGACCCTGCCTGCGATCGCGTTCTCATGGGTGATGTCGATCCTCGGGGCGGTCGCGGTCATCGGCGACTCCCACCTCGCGCACGAGGGGATCACGAAGACCTACAAGTGGTTCGAGTTCGGGCCCGACATGTTCTTCCAGATGGGCATCCACATCGACGGCTTCGCCGTCGTGATGTGCCTCGTGGTCACGACCATCTCGATGATGGTGCAGATCTACTCGATCGGCTACATGCGCGGTGAGCCGCGCTACGTCGAGTTCTACGCAGTCCTCGCGGTCTTCACGGCCGGGATGCTCATCCTCGTGACCGCGGACAACCTCTTCCTCGGCATCTTCGGCTGGGAGATCATGGGCCTGACCTCGTACCTGCTCATCGGGCACTACTACGAGAAGCGGGAGAACTCCAACGCCGCCATCAAGGCGTTCATCACCACCAAGACGGGTGACGTCGGTCTCATCATCGGCGCCGTCGTCGTCTACTGGGCGACCGAGACGTTCAACTTCGGCGCCGTCAACGCCAAGGCACTGGAGGGCGAGTTCCACGCCCCGCTGCTCCTCGTGGCGTGCATTGCGCTCTTCATCGGCGTGATCGGCAAGTCGGCGCAGTTCCCGCTGCACACGTGGCTGCCGGACGCCATGGCAGGTCCGACACCGGTGAGTGCCCTGATCCACGCCGCCACGATGGTGGTCGCCGGCGTCTACTTGGTGGCGCGCATGTGGCCGACGTTCGTGACGGCGATGAACGTCCACATAGCCAACGTCAACCTGATAGCCCTGATCGGTGCGATCACCGCCATCATCGCCGCCCTCCTCGCACTGGTTCAGTTCGACCTGAAGAAGGTCCTCGCGTACTCCACGGTGAGCCAGCTCGGCTACATGATCTTCGCTCTCGGGATCGGCGCCTGGGGCGCCGGGGTGTTCCACCTCTTCACCCACGCGTTCTTCAAGGCGCTGCTCTTCCTCGGCGCCGGCTCCGTGATCCACTCGGTGCACAGCAACGACATGCGTGACATGGGCGGGTTGCGCCGGATCATGCCGCGCACCTACTGGACATGGATCGTCGGCACGCTCGCGTTGTGCGGGGTCTTCCCGATGGCGGGCTTCTTCTCCAAGGACGAGATCCTCGCGAGCGCCTACCACAACGGTTACAAGTGGGTGTGGGCCATCGGGCTCGCCGTCGCCTTCCTGACGGCGTTCTACATGTTCCGCGCCACCCACCTGACCTTCCACAAGAACTACCGCGGCCACGGCCATCCCCACGAGTCCGAGGGCCTCATCACCGGTCCACTCATCTTCTTGGCGATCCCGTCGGCGATCATCGGGTTCATCGGGGCGCCCGGGAGCTTCAACCTCTTCGAGAAGTGGGCGACGCCGGCTGCGGTCGAGGAGACGATCGCCAAGTACCCGGTGCTGCACCCGCATCCGGTCGACACGACGACGTTCGTCCTCGCCGGGATCTCCGTCGCCCTCGCACTCCTGGGTGTGCTCGTCGCGACGGTCGTCTTCTACTGGGAGAAGACACCCGGTGACATCGTCGAGCGCGTGGCCCCGATCAGGTATCTGCACCGCTTCCTCGCCAACAAGTACTTCCTCGATCACCTCTACGGCGGGATCGTCTACGGCATCAGGAAGCCGATCGCCGACGCCTGCTACTGGTTCAACCAGAACGTGATCGACCAGGTCCTGAACCTGACGGCGGCGGGCACGCTCGAGCTCGGCAAGGGCACGTACCTGTTCGACCAGAACGTCCTCGACGGCTTCTACAACGGCTCTGCCGTCGGTACCGACCGTATCGGGGGCTTCTTCCGCAAGATCCAGACGGGGAACATCCAGCAGTACGCCGCTGTGTTCTTCGCGGCCATGGCCTTGCTCGCCCTGGCCCTCGTATTCGCAGTTCGTTAAGGAGGCTGATCGTCGCCATGGATTGGTTCGACTCCTGGGCCCTGTCCCTCGCAGTTTTCATCCCGGTAGTCGGGGCGCTGGTCATCCTCGCGATCCCGAAGGCGCGTGAGTACCAGATCAAGGTCGTCGGGCTGGTCGCGTCGATCGCGGCGCTGATCGTGGGAATCGGCATCCTGAGCAGGTGGAACTGGGACGACGGCGGCTACCAGTTCGAGGTCAACAAGGGCTGGCTCAGCGCGATCCGCTCCAACTACCACATCGCCCTCGACGGCATCTCGCTGCCGTTGTTCATCCTCACGCTCGTGATCGTGGTGCTCTGCATCATCTACTCGTGGAACCACTGGCCCGAGCCGCGCAGCCCGAAGATGCTGCTGTTCCTCATCCTCTTGCTCGAGACCGGGATGCTCGGCACGTTCGTGAGCCTCGACCTCATCCTCTTCTTCGTGTTCTTCGAGGTGACGCTGCTCCCGATGTACTTCATCATCGGGATCTGGGGCGGCGAGCAGCGCATCTACGCGTCGATCAAGTTCTTCTTGTTCACCCTGTTCGGCTCGGCGTTCATGCTCGTCGGCTTCCTCGCGCTGTTCTTCCTGTCCGAGCCGCACACGTTCGACATCGTCGAGCTGTCCGCCAACGGCGGGGCGGCGGCGGCGGTGATCAGCTCGACCGCCGGGCTGTGGATCTTCGCGGGCCTCTTCCTCGGCTTCGCGATCAAGGTGCCGATGTTCCCGCTGCACACGTGGCTGCCCGACGCGCACACACAGGCGCCCACCGTCGGTTCCGTGATCCTGGCGGCCATCCTGCTGAAGCTCGGGACCTACGGCTTCGTGCGCATCGCACTCCCGATCCTTCCGCAGGCGGCGCACTCGTGGGCGCCCTGGATCGGCTTGCTGGCCGTGATCGGCATCATCTACGGCTCCTTGTGCTGTCTGGCACAGACCGACCTCAAACGTCTGATCGCGTTCAGCTCCGTGGGCCACATGGGCTTCGTGATGCTGGGCATCGCGACGCTGACACCCGTCGGCATCAACGCCGCCATCTTCGGCATGATCGCCCACGGGGTCGTGACCGGCATGCTGTTCTTCGTGGCCGGCTCGATCCACGAGCGCTACCACACCCGCGACATGAGCCGCCTCGGTGGGATGCTGTCGTCGATCCCGCGCATGGGCGGCGTGTTCGTGCTCGTGGCGTTCGCGTCGCTCGGCCTGCCTGCCCTTGCCGGCTTCCCCGGTGAGTTCACGTCGATGCTCGCGAGCTTCGAGCCCGCAGGTGGGCTCAGCCAGTCGCTCTTCCGCGGGTTCATGATCGCCGCCGCCGTGGGGACCGTGCTCACGGCCGGCTACATGCTCTACATGCTCCAACGTGTCGCCCAGGGCGAGGTGCCCGGTGAGTACGCCGGGCACCACCTGCACGACATCGAGGCACCTGAGTACGTGTCGTGGACGCCGCTGATCGTGCTCACGGTCGCGCTCGGGATCTTCCCGTCGCTCGTGTTCAACGTGACCAACTCGTCAGTGGTGCCCATGTTCGAACAGATCTTCCACCACGCGATCGGCGGCTGACTCGCTCAGCGCCACCGCAACAGCCAAGAGAGAAGAAGACCAGTCCATGTTCACCGAATGGCACGGCATCCTCCCCGAGGTGATCGTCGTCGCGACCCTCATGGTCGTGCTCGTCGTCGACCTCGTGCTGCCGAACCACGCCAAGTGGACGTTGCCGGGCATCGCGGCGGTCGGCCTCGGCCTCGCGGCGATCCCGCTCGTGACCATGTGGGTATCGGGTCACGAACGCGTGCTCTTCGGCGGGTCCTACGTCGTCGACAACTTCGCGCTGGTGCTCAAGGGGCTCTTCCTCGTGACCGGCTACGTCGTGCTCTTCCTGAGCTTCAACACGATCGAGGAGGGCCCGTACTACCGCGGCGAGTTCTACTTCCTCCTGCTGAGCGCGATCACAGGCATGATGCTGATGGCGTCGGCGCGGGACCTCATCGTCGTCTTCATCGCGTTTGAGGCGCTCTCGGCGCCGGGCTACCTGCTCGCGGCGTGGAAGAAGAACGACCTGCGCTCCAACGAGTCCGGGCTGAAGTACTTCATCCTCGGTGTCGTGGCGACCGCGATCATGCTCTACGGCATGTCGTTCCTGTACGGCATGGCGGGCACCACCCGCTTCACGGAACTCGCGCACCGTCTCGGCGAGATCGCCACCAGCAGCGACCAGTTCCCGATCATGGCGATGGGTGTGATCCTCGTGCTGATCGGGTTCGCGTTCAAGGTGTCGGCGGTGCCGTTCCACTTCTGGGCACCGGACGCGTACGAGGGCGCGCCGATCCCGGTGACTGCGTTCTTCTCGACCGCCGTCAAGGCAGGTGGCTTCGTCGGCCTCATCGTCCTCGTCTACGTGGGCCTCGCCGAGAACCACGACCTCTGGCAGCCGATGATGTGGGTGCTCGCGGCGGTCACGATGACTGTCGGCAACGTGATCGCGCTGCGCCAGACGAACATGGTGCGGCTGCTCGCGTACTCGTCGATCGCGCAGAGCGGGTTCATCCTCGCACCGCTCGCAGTCGTGGGGAACTCGCCGGAGTCGACGGTCGCGGCGCTGCAGTCCGCTGTGGTCTACCTCGGCATCTACACGTTCATGAACCTCGGCGCCTTCGGCGTCGTCATCGCGGTCTCGCGGCGCACGCGCTCGGGTCAGATCGCCAGCTACAACGGGCTGTGGCGGTCGGCGCCCACGCTCGCGGTGATGCTCGCCGTGTTCCTCGCGTCCCTGACGGGGATCCCGCCCCTCGGCGGATGGCTCGCGAAGTTCAGCGTGTTCCGCGCCCTGGTCGTCGACGGCCAGCCGTCGTCGTACGTGCTCGCTGCGATCGCGGTCGTGAACTCGGTCATCGCGGCCTACTACTACCTCGACGTGGTGCGGCGCATGTTCTTCGAGGACGAGTCGCCCGAGCTCGCGGCCACAGAGGCCGAGCAGCCACCCGCTCCACTCGCGCTGGCCCTGGCGGGGCTCACGGTCATCATCGTGCTCGCCGGGATCACGCCGCTGTTCACGTGGTTCGGCGAGAACGCCCACCTCGTCGCCCTCTGACCGGGGGCGCCGCGGCAGGGCCGCCGTGAGCGTCGTCGATCAACTGCGCGCCGACTTCGAGCGCGACGGCCCGATCCGCTTCGACCGGTTCATGGAGATCTGCCTCTACGGCGCGGGAGGCTTCTTCGCATCGTCGTCGGGGCGTGCGGGCCTTCGCGGCGACTTCGTCACGTCCGTCGAGCTCGGCCCGGTCTTCGCCGGGGTCCTCGCACGCCGGATCGTCGCCGGTTGGAGCATGGGGCGGCCACATGTGGCCGCCCCATGCTCCAACGGGCGACGCGTCGCGGATGTCGGCGGTGGCAGCGGCACGCTCGCGCGCCAGCTCGAGCTGATCGGAGGTGGAACGATCGAGGCGGTCAGCGTCGAGCGGACGCGCGGAGCCGTCCGCAGGCTCGCCGACCTGCCATGGGTCCCCGACGTCGTCGTCGCGCACGAGCTCCTCGACAACCTGCCGGCGCGCCTCGTGTTCGAAGGCCGCGCCGAGCTCCGCGTCGGCTTCGACGGCGACGGGGCGACGTGCCTGTTCCATGTCCCGCTCGATCCGGAGCTCGAGATGTTCCGCGACCGCTGGTTGCCGGAACCGGCTGCCGGTGTGGTTCCCGTTCCTGTGGGCGCGATCGCGTGGGTCGCAGACGTCGCCGCCCTGGCCCCACCGGCGGTGGTCGTCGTCGACTACGGAGCCGATGCCGCCGCTCTCGCCGCACGTGACGACTGGCCGGTGCGCGGGTACGTGTCCCAGCACGAGGTCGATCCCATCGCCGCCCCGGGCGAGACCGACGTCACCTGCGACGTCGCCTTCGACGTGGTCGAGGCCGAGCTGCGTCACCACGGGTACGTGACCGAGCGCCTGCGTCAGCGCGACTGGCTCACCCGCCACGGCCTCGACGAGGTCGTCGAGGCCGCAGCAGCCGTCAGCGGTGATCTCGGCCGCCTCCGCGCTGCTGAGGCCCGCTCGCAGGCAACCGACCTCTGCGACCCCGCCGGACTCGGCGCCTTCTGGGTGCTCGAGGCCACCCTCCCAGACGACGTGGGGACTTAGATCGCGCTGTGAGGCCGTTCTACGTCCCCACGTCGGGGGTGTCGCCGGACGTGGGGACTCAGATCGCGCTGTGACGCCGTTCTACGTCCCCACGTCGGAGGTACCGCGCCGGGGCGTCGGGGGCGCCCGGAGAGGGTGTCGCTACACTACGGAGCTTCCGTGGCGGGATGCCCGAGTGGACAAAGGGACCTGACTGTAAATCAGGCGGCTCAGCCTTCGCAGGTTCGAATCCTGCTCCCGCCACCACAGACGCGGACGCGTCATGGCGACGGCATCGGCACCGGCGCGGGACCGGCCCACGACCGCACCGACGTGGGGACCTCGCATGTGGGCGCGTGGGCCGTGTCGGGCACGGGAGGACCGGAGGCCTGCAGGGCCAGCGGAAGGTGCCCGCCCCAGTAGGGCGTCGCGAGGTCCTCGGGCTCCTCGTTCGGACCCCCGGTGCGCACCTTCGCCGACGCCTCGTGGATGCGCAGCGAGAGCACGAGCGTGGCGCGCAGCTCGCGATCGGTCGCGGCGCGGCACTCCGCAGAACGCCCCGGCACCGCATGGTCGACGATCGCGTTCGTTGCCGCGAGCTTCGCGGCCGGCGAGACGACCTCGGTGAACACGCCGAAGAGCACGGCGCAGCGGTAGTTCAGCGAGTGGTGGAATCCCGAGCGTGAGAGCACGAGGCCGTCGACGATCGTGGCCGTGAGGCATGCCGGCGCGCCCCCGCGCAGAGCCCGGAGCATCCCTGCCGCCGGCGACCCGTGGATGAACACCTCGTCACCGGCGCGGGCGAACGCCATCGGCAGCGCGACCGTGCCTGCGTCGACCTGTGTGGCCACGTGGCAGACCAAGGCCGCGTCGAGGATCGCGTCCACGTCCGCACGCTCGTAGGAGCCGCGCTCGCGGTTGCGTCCCAACGCAGTCCGCGGCGTCGGCCCGGTCGGCACCGTGGCGTCCGGCATTCACCCCTCCTGTGATACCCGGGGAGTCTCGCGGACCTCCCCTGCGGATCGCGAAGAATTTCGCTCCACTGGGAACTCCGGGACTCCCATCGGCATCACTAGAGCCGTAAGCTGTTGAAGACCCGCCGAGGCGGGCACAGAGTGGGAGGACCACCATGTACGAGGACTACGACTACGGCTACACCTACAGCGACGCAGCCAACTCGGCGTACGACGCCTCGAGCGACTGGTCATCGGCGGCGAACGACGCGTACTACGCGAACGACATGAACAGCTACTCCTTCTACGACGGCCAGGCCGACTCGTGGGAGTCCTACGGCAACAACATGGAGTACCTGGCCAGCGACCCCACCGACTCCTCGGCGTGGTCGAGCGCATGGTCTGACGCCTCGACGGCGAGCAACGACGCCTGGAACGCCTCGGTCGACGCCTACGTCGCCGGTGACGACATGGCGGCCTACGAGCTCAACCAGTACTCGATCGCTGCCGACTCGACCGCTGACGCCACGTGGGACGCCTGGGGCTCGGCGACCAGCGGTGACACCTACAGCAGCTACGACACGTCGAGCTACAGCAGCTACGACACGTCCAGCTACTCGAGCTACGACACGTCGAGCTACGACACGTCGAGCTACGACTCCGGCTACTGAGCAGCAGCCGTGGCGTGACCGCCACGCACAACCGAGAACGCGACAGCGCAGATGGGCCGCCGCAGGGCGGCCCATCACGCGCGACGGCTCAGCCCGCGGCGGCTTCGGCTGCAGCGCGAGACCGCGTCTCGGCACCGACGGGCGGGATGGGCACCACCCCTTCCCGCAGGCGGTAGCCGGCAGCGGCGAACAGGCGCTCACCGCGCGTGCCCGCGATCGGCTCCCCACCCCATTCACGCACGGTGATGGTCCTACCGGCACGAGACGCGAGGTCGCGCAGAGCACCTACGTGGTCGGGGCCGACATCGGCGTCGCCGACCGGCGAGACCCGGCGCCCCCAGGCTGAACCGACGAGCACCGGGTGCCCGCGGTCGGTGACCACGAAGCTCCCGGAGCGCCGCGGCTGCCAGGCGACCGGCAGCGGCCCGATGTCCAGCGCACGACCCCACATGTTGGCGGGGTCGCAGCCCGCGAGCAGGACCGCTCCCGGCACGGGCCGGTGGTCCCGGAGGGCATCCACGTCTCGTGCACGGGCGAACTGGGACCCCTCGAGACCGGAGACGAAAAGCCCGCGGACGACCTCGCCACGCCACTCGCGCCGTGAGAGCTCGCGGTAGACCGACACCCACCTCGCCTCACGCCTCTCCGCCCGCAGCACCTGCTTGCACACGACCCCGTATCTGTCGAGGAGGGCATCGGCGACAGCGGCAGCGTCGCCCGCAGGGTCGTGGGCGGCCAGTGCCTGCCAGCGGCCGGGGAGCGGTGGCGGCGCGGCGCCGAACTGCGCCCGCCACGGAGCGGCGTCGTCCTCGACGTGGGCGAGCCACCAGCGCATCGGACCGAACATGTCGGTGCCGGCGCGGCCATCCCACAGAAGCCGGAAGAGCCCGTCGGCGGTCAGCTCTACGTCGAGACCGACGTCGGGGTGCGCTGCGAGCTCGGACGCGAACCAGCCGCCACCGTGGCCGAGCAGGTCGATGATCCGCTCACGCATGTGTGCGCCGGCGCCCGCGGCGATCATGTCGCCACCGCCGCCAGCGCCACCGCCTGCCCAACCCCATCCGGCGGGAACCGCCCCGCGGGGTGTGACCGCGGCAAGCCCGCGACGCCGGCCCCACCAGAGGAAGCCGCCGCCCGCACACGCCGCATCGAGGTCGTCGGCACGAAAGCCCTCGTGGCGAGCCGGCAGGACGGCCTGCTCCCAGGCCCGGACCGGGAGCGGCAGGTCGCGCAGCGAGGTCAAGGTCCGCGCGATGTCGCCTCCGGCGCCGAGCTGGCGATCCTGCACGAACGCCGCCCATCTGTGCTGAGGTACTGGCGCGATCTGAGCACGGGCCCGTGCGAGTGAGCGGCGATGCAGCCGCGCCAGGGTTTCGGGTGGGCACCATTCGAGCGCGTCGCCCGTGGGCAGGTAGTGGCCGGCGACGAGCGCGCCCGACTGGACCTGCTGGTCCAGCAGCCGCGAGACGGAGCTCGCCTCGAGGCCGTAGCGCGATGCGAGCTCCGCGGCGCTGATCGGGCCCGCCCAGCGCGCGCGGCGCACAGCGAGATGGGCTGCGCTGCGGCCGGCATCGGCGGCCGCCACCCACCGCCGGGTGCGTGGATGCACCACGATCCGGCCGTCGGCGGCGAGTGCCGCGATCCAGGCACCGGTGCGCTCGCGGTCGGTGCTGCGTGCACAGAGCTCGGCGTCGTCGAGGTCGCCGAGATCGCTCAGGATCGCGAGCAGCTCGACCTCGTCGCGCGCGCGCCGGCCTTCGGTGGTGCGAGCGTTGTCGGCGCGGACCTCTGAGACGACGACGGGATCGAGGAGGTGGCGCAGCTCCTCGACGTCGAGCACCTCGGCGAGCAGCTCGCGGTTGAGCGACAGGTAGGCGGCGCGGCACTCCCCACGTGGCCTGTCGCCGTCCTCGCGGAACGTCTGCGCGAAGGTCCAGTCGAGGGCGGCAGCCATCGGGGAGGGCCTCCGCGACGCCACGACGCTGCGCCTGATCTCGCCGCTCTCGATGCCGCGCAGCACGCGGCGGAGCCCGTCGAGGTCCCACATCTCCTGGTAGCACTCGCGCACGGCTTCGTGCACCACTGGGAACCCGTCCTTGCGGCGCACGACCGAGAGCAGGTCGGCAGCACGCTGGCGCTGCAGCCACAAGGGCGTGCGGCGCACCGGCGACGGGCGCGGTAGCAGCAGTGCACGTTGGGCGCTCTCGCGGAAGCGCAACGCGTACATGGGTGCGTCGGCGAGCTCGCTGAGGAGCAGCTCTCCGACGTTGGCGGCTGTCACGGTGTCGACGACGCCGAGGTCGGGCTCGCCCTCCATCAACGGGAGTCGCAACACGACCCCGTCACTCGTCCACGCGATCTGGGGGTCGAGGTTGCCGAACCGCTCGCGTAGGCCCGGTTTGATCGCGTGCGCCCACGCCCCGTTGACGGCGTAGCCGAAGAGCGAGTGGATCACGATGCGCAGGTCGCCGATCTCGTCGTGGAACCATTCGACGACGACGTCGCGGTCCGACGGTACGACGCCGGTCGTCTCGACCTGATCGCGCATCCAGCGCTCGACGGTGGCGGCACCTGCGTCGTCGAGACGGCACGAGTCGACGAGGCGCGCCGTGAGCGCCTCGCTGTCGTCGAGCACGGCAGCGAGCTCACGGGTCAGTGCCGCCACGCGTGAGCCCAGGTGGGTCCCGCGCCCGTTCTTCTCACCGTTCCAGAACGCGACCGCGGCCTGTTCGCCCGGTGCGGGCACCACGTGGACGTTGGTGTGGTCGACGCTCGTGACACGCCAGGCCGACGTGCCGAGCACGAACGCCGTCCGGTCACGTGCGAGATCGCCGACGAACTCCTCGTCGAGCTCGCCGATCTTGGGTCCGTCACCGGTGCCGTTGTCGAGGCGCACCGTGTAGTCGCCGCGGTCGGGGATGGTGCCGCCGTTGGTCACCGCGAGCAGGCGCGTGCCACGTCGCGGGTGGAGCCTGCCGGTGGCGGTGTCGCGCAACAGGCGCGGCTCGAGCTCGCGGTAGCGCTCGTCGCGGTAGCTGCCTTCGAGCATGTCGACGACGTTCGTGAACTGCGCCCGCGACAGGTTGTTGAACGGTGCCGCACGGCGCACCATTTGCAGCAGCCCGGCTTCGTCACGGGGCTCGATCGCCACCGCGGCGACGATCTGCTGCGCGAGGACGTCGAGACAGGTGTCAGGCACCGACACGGCTTCGATGTCGCCTGCCACGACGGCCTCGGCGAGGGCGGCGCACTCCAGCAGGTCGGTCGGATGCGGTGACAGGATGCGGCCGCGGCGGACGCCGCCGACGCTGTGGCCCGAACGCCCGATGCGTTGCAGTGCCGACGCGACCGACCGTGGTGAGCCGTAGCAGACGACGAGGTCGAGTGCGCCGATGTCGATCCCCATCTCGAGCGACGACGTGCACACGATCCCTGCGAGCTCGCCGTCTTTGAGCGCGACCTCGAGCGACCGGCGTCTCTCCTTGGAGATCGAACCGTGGTGGGCCGCCACGAGCTCGGTGCCGGCGAGGTGGTTCACCGCCTGCACCATCTGTTCGACCTGCCCGCGCGAAGGCGCGAAGACCAGCGTCGCTGTGTGTGCTGACACAGCGTGCAGGATGCGCCGGCACGCCTCGGTGAAGGCCGGGCCGGCGTTGACGCCGGGCTCCTCCTCGGCGTCGAGTCCCGACACGAACTCCACCCGCAGGTCGAGTCCGGGAGCGTCGGCGCTGCCGACGTCGACGACATCGACCGGACGTGGGGTCGCGTCGCCGTCGTAGCCGCCCAGCAACCTCGCCACCGGCGCCGCGGGCCGCACGGTCGCGGACAGCCCGATCCGCTGCGGCGGCGAGGGGGTGAGCTCCTCGAGCCGTTCGAGCGAGACAGCGAGATGGGTGCCGCGCTTGGACGACGACACGGCGTGGATCTCGTCGACGACGACGGTCTCGACCGTCCGCAGGATCTCACGTGCGCGGGGGGACGTGAGCAGCAGGTACAGCGATTCCGGCGTCGTGATCAGGATCTCCGGTGGGCGCCGCAGGATCGAGGCCCGTGTCGACTGCGACGTGTCGCCGGTGCGCACGCCGACGCGAACGTCCGCGACGTCCTCGTGGCGCTCCGCCGCGAGGGCCCTGACACCTCGGAGCGGATCGTCGAGGTTGCGTTCGATGTCGTAGTTGAGCGCCTTGAGTGGGGACACGTAGAGCAGGCGCACACCGGGACCGGAAGCGGGTGGACCCGTGAGGAGGCGGTCGATCGCCCACAGGAACGACGCCAGCGTCTTGCCCGACCCCGTCGGCGCCACGAGCAGGGCGTGCCGCCCGCCGGCGATGGCAGCCCAGCCCTCGCGCTGGACAGCGGTGGGAGTCCCGTGACGCTCGGTGAACCAGTCGGCCACGAGACGCGAGAAAGGGAGCCGGCCTGTGTCCACGGCTCGAACCTACTTGGGAGGGGTGACATCGGAGCAGAGCACTAATGTCGCGCGTGCAGGTCGCCGCGGCACGTCCCAAGGAGCCGGAAGATGCCGAACGCAGTCGAGCAGCTCATCGAGTACGGCCAGAGTCCCTGGCTCGACACCATCAGCCGTGACCTGATCGACTCGGGCGAGCTCTCCCGGCTCGTGGTCGAGGACGGCATCCGCGGTGTGACGTCGAACCCGACGATCTTCGACCAGGCGATCTCGCGTTCGGACACGTACGACGCCGCGGTCGCCGCGAACCCCTCCGACGATCCTGCGGCGATCTTCTGGGATCTCGCGGTGGAAGACATCACGCGTGGCTGCGAGGTCCTGCGGCCCGTCTACGACCGCACGGACGGCGGCGACGGGTTCGTCAGCATCGAGGTCGATCCCAACCTCGCCGACGACACCGGTGGCACGATCGATGCCGTGGCCGCCCTGCACGAGCGCATCGACCTCCCGAACCTGCTGGTCAAGGTGCCAGGCACCGCAGCGGGAGTACCGGCGATCGAGGAGTCGATCGCGGCCGGCCACAGCGTCAACGTCACGCTCCTCTTCTCGGTCGAGCGCCACATGGAGTGCGCCGACGCGTACCTGCGCGGCCTCCGGAGAGCGCTCGACGCCGGCCTCGACGTGTCCCGGATCGTGTCGGTGGCGTCGTTCTTCGTGTCCCGCGTCGACACCCTCGTCGACGACCTCCTCGCGAAGGACGGCAGCGACGCGGCGCTCGCGCTGCAGGGCACGGCGGCGGTCGCGAACGCCAAGCTCGCTTACGAGGCGTTCCGCGAGAGGTTCTCCGGACCTGCGTGGGACGAGCTCGCGGCAGCAGGCGCCACGGTGCAGCGGCCCCTCTGGGCGTCGACGTCGACCAAGAACCCCGAGTACAGCGACATCCTCTACGTGCAGCCCCTGATCGGGCCGGACACGGTCAACACCTTGACGGCGGCAACCATCGAGGCGTTCAAGCAGAACGGACGCCCGGCCGTGACGATCGGCGACGACCTGGAAGACGCGCGTGCGACGATGGCCGCCCTGGCCGCGGTCGGCATCAGCATGGACGACGTCACCTATCAACTCGAGCGCGAAGGTGTGGAGAAGTTCTCCTCGTCGTTCTCGGACCTGATCTCATCGGTTCGCGAGAAGCGAGCGGCCGTCCGCGGCTGATCCCGCCGGGCGTCGCTCAGGCCGAAGCCCCGATCCGCTCAGCAAGGGTGGCCATGCCGTCGCCCGCGCAGGTCTCGAGGCCGAGCGGCCGCCCACTCATGGCGAGCACGAGGTCGCGTCCGGGCCCGCGGACGACCGGGCCCTCTCCCCACGACCAGTCGATGTCGGTCGCCTCGAACCTCAACCCGGCATCGGTCTTCTTGGACTTGAGGAAGCCGCCGATCTCGGGGAGCCGGTCGAGCGCCGCACGCAGGCGTTCCGGAGGGACCTCGCGGTCGCGTCCGAGCGGGCGCCGGATGTCCTCGTGGTGGATCAGGTTGTCGGTGAAGCGATCACCGAGGGGGAGCAGTCGCGAGATCCCCTTTCCCTTCACGCAGTTGGCGGCGTAATCGCCGAAGAGCCGTGTCAGCTCGGCGGGTGAGTGGTCGTCGCCGAAGGCCTTGGACGCTTTCGCCGAACCGCGTTCGACGTTGCCGCGCTCCTTGACGATCTGCAGCGCGACCCACGCCAGGTTTGCGTGGTACCCGAGGCAGATGTGGCCGACGACGTGGCGAACAGCCCAGCCTTCGCACAGGCTCGGGTGATCCCATTCCGTCTCTTGCAGGTCAGCGAGCAGCGCGCTCATGTCCGTCAGCTCGGCTTGCACGAGCTCTGCGTAGTCATGTCCCATCGGCACATTCGACCACGTCTCCGGCTCGGGATCACCACCTAGGAACGCGACGGGTCCGCACCGAAGCGAATGGTGCCGAGTCCGCGCGTGTGCCAGCCTGTGCACGTCCGCCTCGTCCCGAGCCCGTGTTCCCCCACCGACCCCTGGACATCCATGGACCTAGCTGCCCTGAGCCTCGACCCGGAGCAGATCATCCGCAGCGGCGGCGTCCTGCTCGTCGCAGCGATCATCTTCGCCGAGTCGGGCCTGCTGATCGGGTTCTTCCTCCCCGGCGACAGCCTCCTGTTCCTCGCCGGCGTGATGGCGTCCTCGGCCGCGGCGGCCCGGTTCGACGGGTTCCAGCTCAACATCTACGTCCTGATCCCGGTGGTGTTCGTCGCAGCGGTCGCCGGCGACCAGGTCGGATACGTGTTCGGCAACAGGGTCGGGCCGCGGATGTTCACGCGTGAGGACTCCCGCTTCTTCCACAAGGACCATCTCGTCCGCGCCGAGCACTTCTTCGAGAAGTACGGCTCGAAGACGATCGTGATCGCACGTTTCGTGCCGATCGTGCGGACCTTCGCACCGATCGTCGCCGGGATCGGCTCGATGCGGTACCGCACGTTCGTGCTCTACAACGTCGTCGGCGGGTTCCTCTGGGCTGTCGGCATCACGCTGCTCGGCTACTTCCTCGGCGACGCGATCGGTGACGACATCGACAAGTACCTGCTGCCGCTCATCGCGCTCATCGTCGCCATCTCCCTCGTCCCCCCAGCGGTCGAGTTCGTCAAGCACCGCCGCGAGAAGAAGATGCAGGCGCAAGAGGGCGACACTTCCGCTGCCGGGGAGACCTCGGCGGAGGAGACCGCACCCAAGGCCTGAGCACCAGGCCCCGGCGTTTCACGGCGCGAGACGAACGATCTGACCTCTGGCGGGGAACGGGGGCGTACCCACCGGTGACCACCACGCGCGCCGGCGACGGAGAGGGTGAAGGCGCAGCGGCGTCCCGGCCTCGCCCCGAGCAGGCCTTGCTACGATGGCGCCCGCGCCTCCTTAGCTCAGTGGTAGAGCACTTCCATGGTAAGGAAGGGGTCCTCGGTTCAATCCCGAGAGGAGGCTCCACGCAAGCCCCAGGACTGGACGGCCGAGCACGTATCGGCGCGAAGGCCGCACCACGGTGCGTTCGGCACCGGCCCCAGGCCACTGCCCTCGTAGCTCAGGGGATAGAGCACCGGTTTCCTAAACCGGGTGTCGGAGGTTCGAATCCTCCCGAGGGCGCCACACGAGTGACTCGGTCGCCACCGGGTTGGAGCACCACGTGGCCACATGTGGCCACGTGGTGCTCCAAACCCCTAGTTCTGGCCGCGTGGTGCTCCAAGGTCACCCCCACCCGGATTGTCCACCAGCGACACCTCGATGGTCTGGCCCGGCCCGAGCGCGTGCAGCTGGTCGCGTACGCGCACGTCGATCGGTTCACCCTCGTCGAGGTCGACGCGCACGCGAGCGACGCTCGTCGTCAGCTCCAGGTGCACGAGGTGGCCGCGGTAGCGGATGTCGAACTCGAGCGATCCGAGCTCTGCCGGCAGCACGGGATCGAGCACGAGCTCGTCACCGCTGATCTCGAGCCCCGTGTAGCAGCGGTGCAGGATGTCGACCGTGCCCGCCATGGCACCCAGATGGATCCCCTCACGGGTCGTGCCGCCCTGGATGTCGTCGATGTCGCTGTAGAGCGCCTCGATGAAGTAGTCCCACGACTTCTCGCGGTCGCTGCGGGCGTTGATCCAGGCGTGTACGACCCGGCTCAAGGTCGACCCGTGCGCTGTGCGCGCCTCGTAGTAGTCGATGTTGCGACGGATCAGCTCGTCGTCGTAGGGGTAGCCGAGGCGTTCGAGCAGCTCGGCGATCTCCGCCCTGGGCAGCAGGTAGAACAGCATCATCACGTCGGCCTGCTTGGTGAGCCTGTACCGGTTCGTGGTGTCGCCCTCGGCTTCGAGGATGCGGTCGAGTCGGTGGATGTCGCCGTACTTCTCGCGGTACGCGTCCCAGTCGAGCTCGACGAGGTCCTCGTAGCCCTCGAACTGGCTGATGACCTCGTCGTGGAAGCACACCCGCATCTTGCGGCTCACCTCGCCCCACCGGTCGAGCTCGTGCTCGCTGATGTCGAGGCGCTCGCGCAGCTCCTGTGTCGACACAGGCGGCAGCATGCGCAGGACGTCGAAAGCTCGGCACAGGCACCAGACCGCCATCAGGTTCGTGTACGCGTTGTTGTCGAGGCCGGGCGCGTCGCGGTCGGGGTAGGCCTCGTGGTACTCGTCGGGCCCCATGACCCCTTTGATCTCGTACCGGTCGAGTGCCCTGTTGTACGTGGCGATGCTCGCCCAGAACCGTGCGATCTCGAGGATCATCTCGGCGCCGTAGAAGCGCAGGAACTCCAGGTCGAGCGTCGACATGTAGTAGTGCCAGATGTTGTGGGCGATCGCGGCGTTGACGTGGCGCTGCAGGTGCGAGCCGTCGGGGAGCCAGCGGCCCGACACCGGGTTGAGGTGCATCGTCTGGGTCTCCTCACGGCCGGTGCTGGCGCTCTGCCACGGGTACATGGCGCCCGCGTAGCCGCATTCGCGGGCTGCCTGACGAGCCTGGTCGATGCGGTTGTACCGGTAGAGGAGCAGGCTCCGCGCGAGCTGGGGCAGGCGCAGGCTCAGCAGCGGGAGGATGAAGAGCTCGTCCCAGAAGACGTGGCCGCGGTAGGCCTCGCCGTGCAGGCCGCGGGCCGGCACGCCCACGTCGTTGCCGATCGAGTTGTTCGACACCGTCTGGCACAGGTGAAACAGGTGCAGGTGCAGCGCGAGGCCGAGGCCGTGGTCGGCACCGACGTCGATGCGGATCCGTCCCCAGATGTGGCGCCAGGACACGGCGTGGCGCGACATGAGGCCGTCGAAGCCGTCGTCGAGCTGCGTGATCCGCGCGCACGCCTCCTCGCCCGGCTCGCCGATGCCGTGATCACGTGACGTGAACAGCGCCACGATCTTCTCGAGCGTGACCTCGTCGCCGGCGACCACGTCGAGGCTGCGGCGCAGTCCCACGTACCCCTCGCGCTCGACGAGCTCGGCCGGCTCCTCGAGCAGGTCGCCGTTGTGGAACATGCGCGTGCGCGCTGCCTCGGCGATGCGGACCCTCGACTGGCCCGTCTCGACGTGGAGGCACACGATCTCGTCCCGGCGGTGGGTGAGGCCGGGCACCAGGTGTTCGGTGCCGAGCGCGTCGTAACGCGCCACGCCGCCGTTGCGCACGGTGCCGTCGAGGGCGCTCAGGGCGTGGAGGCGCCCGGACCAGTTCTCGGGCGTGACGGTCACCTCGATGCAGGCCATGTGGGGATCGCGCATCGAGACGAAGCGCCGCTCGGTCACCCGCGTGATCCGTCCCGCTGGATCGCGGTACCTGGTCTTCTGCGACAGGACACCGCGGTACATGTCGAGCTCGACGTGGTGCCACAGGACCTCGGCCGTCGCGGCCGAGAAGCACGGGCCGTCCTCGGCGTTGAACCGCACCGGGAGCCAGTTCGGGGCGTTCACGAGGCTCTCGTTCTCGACGTGGCGCCCGGCGACCTCGGTGCCGAGGCGGTTGTAGACGCCGGCCACGTAGGTGCCGGGGTAGTTGACGCCGTCGGCGTCGCACTCGGCCAGGGCGCCCCTCGTCGCGAAGTAGCCGTTGCCGAGGGTGCACAGCGCCTCGCGCTCGCCCACCTTCGCGGGGTCGTAGTCGTCGTAGACCAGCAGCCACTCGTTCACGCGGCGGTGCCTTCCAGATAGGTGGCGAGGTGCTCGAGGAGGATCAGGACCTCACCCACGTCGCGCACGCGCAGGTCGGCGGAGGTGGGGCGGTCGTCGTCGCCGACGACGACGCCGATGCCGGCGTCACCGAGGGCGGAGAACGCGTCCTCGTCGGTGAGGTCGTCGCCGAGGTAGATCGGGACCGTGCTCGCGGTGTCGAGGCCGGCCTGCTCGAACAGCCACCACAGCGCACGTCCCTTGTCCCATGCCACATCCGGTCGCAGCTCGTAGATGCACTTGCCGCCCGTGCGGCGCAGTCCGGGGTTGTCGGCCACCACGCGGTCGACGGCGTCACCCACGGCCGGCCACAGCGACTCCTCGACCTGGCGGAAGTGCGCCGCGGTGGCGAAGCGCTTGCGCTCCACCCACGCTCCCGGCACCGCAGCGAGGAGTTGCTCGAGCTCGTCGGTGGCGCTGGCGAGCACCGGCGCGAGCTCGATGCTGCCTGGGTGCTCGTGACGGGTGCCGTCGGGGCCGAGCAGGTCCATGCCGTGGCTCCCGGCGTACCAGACGTCCTCGGCACGGGCCATGCGCCGCACGTCCTCGAGGTCGCGGCCGCTGACGACGGCTACCACGCAGCGTTCGGCGAGGCGGCCGAGGACTTCGACCATCGCGTCGTCGATGGTGGCCAGCTCGGGGCGCGCCACTATGGGCGTCAGCGTGCCGTCGTAGTCGGTGAACACGGCGGGATGGCGCCCCGTGATGCGGCGTTGCAGCTCGCCGCCTTCCAGAGCATGGGGCACGTCAATCGTGGGACGCCGGGCCGTCGACAACGCTCCACCTCCCGTCTGCTTCTACTTCGAGCTGTGCGAGGTCGGTGACGACGACGTCGGCGCCGTGCCGTAGGAGCTCGTCGGGCCGGCCGCTGCGGTCGACGCCGACGACGAGGCCGAAGCCCCCTCGCCGGCCCGCCTCGACGCCTGCGAG
>JAIBAC010000149.1 GCA_019695375.1 Acidimicrobiia bacterium | reverse complement strand
TACTTGAGAGCGAGCACGCAACGCCGCAGCGCGCCGCGCTGGTCACCGAGCGCGACGGCGGGGCGCACCGCGGCCGGAAGCGGCAGCGCCTCCGCGAACGCGCACTGGCAGCGCTCGCACACGACCGCTCCGACACGGCCGCATCCGGCGCAGCGCGTCGGCAACAGCCCTCGGGATCCCATGACGCCACGCTACGGGGCGGCAATGACATCTCGGATCAGCGGGACCGTGACATCACGTGAACAGCTCGGACAACGACGACTCGTAGGGCGCACGGGCCACCCCGGCCTCGGTGACCACAGCGGTGACGAGCGCGGCAAGCGTGACGTCGAAGGCGGGATTGGCCGCGATCTGGCCGGCGGGTGCGACGGCGACGGCACCGACGTTGGTCACCTCCGCGTCCGCACGCTCCTCGATCTCGATGTGGGCACCGTCAGGGCACGACAGGTCGACCGTCGACACCGGCGCCGCCACCACGAACGGGATCGAGTGTGCCGCCGCCGCCAGCGCGACCGAGTACGTGCCGATCTTGTTCGCGACGTCACCGTTGGCGGCGATGCGGTCGGCGCCCACCACGCAGACGTCGACGAGACCACGTGCCATCAGCGACGCGGCCGCCGAGTCGACGACGAGGGTGTTGGGGATCCCGGCGCGGCCCAGCTCCCACGCAGTGAGGCGTGCGCCTTGGAGCACGGGACGGGTCTCGTCCACCCACACGTGGACGTGCTTGCCCGCCTCGACCGCGGCGCGCACCACGCCGAGCGCCGTGCCGTACCCACCTGTCGCCAGTGCGCCGGCGTTGCAATGGGTGAGGACGTTGGCACCGTCGGCGACGAGGCCCGCACCGAGCTCACCGAGCCTGCGGCACGCACTGCGCTCGGACTCGGCGATCGCGACGGCTGCGGCCACCGCCGCGTCGACCACGGCTTCACGGCCGCCGTCCGAGGCGGCGCCGGCAGCGGCCACCACGCGCTCGACCGCCCATCCGAGGTTCACGGCCGTCGGCCGCGCAGCCGCGAGCGCGTCACCCGCGTCGCGCACGGCAGCGACGACGTCACCGGCACCACGAGCATCGCTGACCACCGCAGCCAGGGCGACGCCGAACGCCGCCGTGATCCCGATCGCAGGGGCGCCCCGGACCGCGAGGTCGCGGATCGCGTCGACGACCGCGGCGACCGTGTCGAGGCGCAGCCACACCTCGGCCGCAGGCAGCCGGCGCTGGTCGAGGAGATCGACGGCTGTTCCCGCCCATCGCACGGGGACGACGTCGAAGGCGTGCGGGAGGTCGGCAGCACCGCTCACCACACGACCTCCGACCACGCCTCGACGACACGCCGCACCGCGACGGTGGCCCCTGCTGGATCGTCCGTAGCGACGCTGCCGAGCAGATGGCAGAAGCCCGGATCCCCGAACGCGGAGGCGTTGGCGGCCACGGTCGCGAGTCCCTGGCCGCCGCCGGAGGTTGGAAGCGCCGCCGCGAGCTGAGCCAGCGGGCGGCGGCACACCTCCGCGCTCGCCGCGATCGTGGCGTCGTCCTCGAAGATCTTGCCTGCCACGCCACCGACCTGGACGAGGTCGGCACCGGCGACCCGGGTCAGCCCGCAGAGCACACCGGGTGAGACCCCGACGGCGGCTGGGCGCGTGAGGATCCCGCCCATGACCCGGTGCGCGAACAGCGGCACGGCGGCACGGGTGGCCGCCGAGCGCAGCACGTCGAGGCCGAGCACGACGGCGTTGAGCATCACCATCGCGGTGTCGTGCTCGGCCGCGATGTCGAGGCGTCGCCCGAGTGTCTCGATCGGGCCAGTGGCGTTGGCGGCGTAGGCGACGCGCCTCCCGGTGCGGTCTTCGACCGCGTCGAGCGCCGCGCGCACCGCAGGCACACGTTCGGCGTAGGGACAGTGCGGCGGGTCCATGAGGAGCTCGTCGTCCTTGACGAAGTCGCATCCCCCCGCAGCGAGGCTCGCGGCCACCAACGCGAACGCGTCGGGATCGAGGCCCGTCGACGGCTTGACGATCGCACCGATCACGGGCCTCGTCTCGACCCCGAGCAGCTTCCGCGTACCGTCGAGGCCGAAGCGCGGACCGCTGCAGGCAGCGAGCAGGTCTGCAGGTATCCCGAGGCGGACGAGCCGGCATGCTCCGAAGGCGCCGCGCTCGGTCGTCTCACCCGCCACCATCGTGAGCAGGGCCGGCAGCGATGCGGCGTTCTCGGCCGGCCACGCGACCGTCACCCTTCCCACCGGCGCCGAGTCCACGCCTTCGCGCGCCAGCGGCGGCGCCTCGAGCGCGAGACGCTCGACGCCGGCGTGCTCGACGTCGACGATCTCGCCACCGACGCGGGAGAGGACGGCGGCGCCCGCTGCATCGGTGCCGGTCGACTCCTCGACGACGATCTCGTGCGCCGCCGCCTCGAGATCGGGGACACCCTGCACGACGTAGGTCGCCTCGACGCGGTCGCCGCCGACGTGGACGCCGTCACCCGGACGCGCACGGCCCAGGGTCTCGACGAGGGTCATGCGTCGCGCAGTGCTTCGTGGATCCGCGCGGTCGCCTCGGTCGGGCCCGGGTCGACACCGGCCAGCGCTGCCAGGTGCAGCGAAACCCAGTCGGCGAACGTGACGAGCTCCAGGCACGCGCCGAGTGCTGTCTCGGCCTTCGCGTGGACGTCGCGGATCTCGGCGACGGTCTCCTCCACGATCTCGCGGTACGCACTCATCCGGCTCGCCGAACGCCAGTCCTCGCTCCTGTCCCGCAGGCGCACGACGGCGAACAGCTGCCGCGTGACATCACCGTGGAGCCCCCACCCGCAGATGTCAGTGTGGAAGATGCCGGGGCCGCCGTCGTAGAACGCGGCGGCCTTGGCGTTTGCGTTGACGGCGGCCTTGAAGCGCCACGCCGCCACGGTCGTAGCGGCCGTCGCGCCGTGTACCAGCGGCACACGCCGGTCGAGCGCCCGCGCCAGCTCGAGCGCCTGATTGCGCGCCCTGTCGGCGTCGAAGCCGTAGCGCCCCGCGGCGGGTGCGATGCGCTCGGCAGCGTCGTCGAGTGCATCGGCGGCGCGTGACGCGTCGAGGGCACCCGCGCGCACCAATACGCCCACGGTCGCCGCGGTCAGGCACACGCCGAGCATCCTGGCGTGTTCGGCGACGGGAACGCGCACGCGCGGCACGCGCTGCTCGTCGGCGAGTGCCGCGACCGCACCGCCGCCGGCGACGACGACCACCTCCGCCCGCGCGTGCAGGGCGTCGCGCGCCGATGCGAGCGTCTCGAGGTCGGTGCCTCCGTGGGACACGACGACGACGAGGGAGCCGGGACCGACCGAACCCGGCAGCGCACCGGCGTCGTGGAACCGGACCGGGATCGCGAGATCGGGAGCGAACGCCGCCGACACGGCACGACCCGCGAGGCCGGCGTCGCCCTCGGCGACGACGAGCACCTCCCTGACACTCGCTGCCGGCTGCAGCTGTTCACACGCGTCGACGGCAGCGGCCGCGTCCGCGAACTGCTGTGGGTACGCCGCCGTGGCGCCGTGCATGTCCTCGGTGTCCAGGGGACGGGCCGTGTCAGCGCCGGTCACCGGAGCTCACCGGCCCTGCAGCACTTCGACGAGCTCCGCCAGGTGCGCGTCGAGTGTGTCCTGGTCGTCAGCCTCGAGGTTGAGGCGCAGGAGCGGCTCGGTGTTGGACGGACGCAGGTTGAACCACCAGTCCGGGTACGAGACCGTGAGCCCGTCCACCCAGTCGACCTCGGCACCGGTGCCGTCATAGCGACGCGCGACATCGTGCATCGCACCGTGCGCGTCGGAGACCTTGAAGTTGATCTCCCCCGACGACACGTACCGCTCCAGCGGCCGGCGCAGCTCCGAGAGCGCAACCCCGCTCTGGCACATCTGGTCGAGCACCACGAGTGCCGCGATGATGCCGCTGTCCGCGCGGTAGTTGTCGCGGAAGTAGTAGTGGCCCGAGTGCTCACCGCCGAAGATCGCCCCCGTCTCGGCCATGAGCTGCTTGATGAAGCTGTGGCCGACACGGCTGCGGATCGGCTCCCCGCGGCTCTCGCGCACGACCTCGGCCACCGCGCGTGAGCAGATCAGGTTGTGGATCACCTTCTCCCCCGGTGCCCGTGCCAGGAGGCCCTTGGCGACCAGCGCCGTCGTCGTCGAGCCCGAGACGGGCTCCGCACGGTCGTCGATGAGGAACACGCGGTCGGCGTCACCGTCGAACGCGAGCCCGACGTCGCAGCCCTCGGTGCGGACCAACGCCTGCAGGTCGCGGAGGTTCTCCGGCTGGATCGGGTCGGCAGGGTGGTTCGGGAACGTGCCGTCGAGGTCGAAGTAGAGGGGGGAGATCTCGAACGGGAGCTGCCCGAAGACCTCGGGGACGACGAGGCCGCCCATGCCGTTCGCGGTGTCGATCCCCACCTTGAGAGGCCGCAACGTGGAAGGGTCGATGAACGCGAGCACGTGCTCCGCGTACGCTTTCAGCACGTCGCCGCGGGAGCGGACGCCCTTGCTGAGCGCTCCGGGAAACTCGCCTCGCTCGACGGTTGCCTTGATCTCGCCGAGACCGGTGTCCTGGCCCACAGGTGCCGCTTCGGCGAGGCAGAACTTGATCCCGTTGAACTCCGCCGGATTGTGGCTGGCGGTGAACATGGCGCCCGGTGCCTCGTACCTCCCGGATGCGAAATAGAGCATGTCCGTCGATGCAAGCCCCAGGTCGATGACGTCGTCACCGCGCGTCGTTGCGCCTTCGATGAACGCCCGCGCGAGCGGCTCCGACGACGTCCGCATGTCGCGCGCGACCACCATGCGGCCGGCGGCGGTGAAGTCGGCGAACGCCCAGCCGATCTGCCACGCGACATCCTCGTCGAACTCGTCGGGCACCACGCCGCGCACGTCGTAGGCCTTGAAGATGACGTCGAGAGAAGACACACTCGCTCCTGAGCTGTCCGAAGGGGTCGGGCCAGAGGGTACCGAATCCGTGGCCCCCTCCTGCGAGGTCCCCGACCCCGCCGAGGGAACGTACTCCCGCGTCGCCCAGATCGTGGTGGGCGCGGCATCGGCCGTCACGCTGCTGGTCTTCTTCAAGCCGACGCTGCTGCTGAGCCGCACACTCGCGACCGGTGGCGACATGGGCAGCCACCACTACGTGTCGAAGGCGGCCCGCTCGTTCTTCCCGTGGGCGCTCGGCGGCTGGGCGACAGGATGGTTCGCCGGGCTCCCGATGCTGGAGTTCTACTTCCCGTTCCCGTATCTGCTCATCTGGCTGCTCGAACACGTCACCGGATACGAGGTGGCGTTCAAGCTGGTGACGGTGCTCGGCACGTTCGGGCTCCCCGTGGCGGCATGGCTGCTGTTCCGGCTCATGGATGCGCCGAAAGCGGCACGTGCGATCGCACCGGCCGCCGCCGTGGCGTTCCTGTTCGTCCAGGGCCACGGCGAGTACACCGAGACCAAGATCCTCGACATCTTCGGCGGCTTCATCACCTCGACGATGGCAGGCGAGTTCTCGTACTCGCTCGGTCTGACGCTGACGTTGGTGGCGGTCGCGTTGATGTTCAGGGCCACACGGCGTGCGCGTGCGGGAGCGCCCCTGCCCTGGGGTCTCGTCGCCGCGTCGGGCGCTGCCGTCGGCATCGCGGCGCTCTCGCACATGATCCCGATCATGTTGCTCGCCCTCGCGGCACCCGCCCTCGTCGCCGGGTACACGACAAGGCGACGGGCGGTGACTGCCGTGGCCGCGGCCGGTGCCGTGATCGCGTTCGCTCTCGGGCTCGTGTGGGCCCGGACCGGCTTCGTCGATGCCGACGCCGCCGTGCGCGACCCGTGGATGACCCTCTACGGCTACGGCGTCCTCGCTGCGGGGACGGTGGGGGCGCTCGTGCTCGTGCGCTGGCGCCGCGTGGTCGTCGTGGCGGCCAGTGGCGTGCTCGGGGCTGCGCTGGCGGCGTTCTGGCTGCTGCCGGCGTTCAGCCAGCGGCTCTACACCGCCGGTGGGGTCTGGGTGAACGAGTACGACGCCAAATGGCTGTGGCCGGACTGGCTCTGGCTGCCGGCACTGGGGCTCGCCGGCGCCGTCGTGGTGGGCCTGTGGCGCCGCCAGAGCGGTGCGCTCGTCATCGCGTGGCTCGCGGCCGGCAGCCTCGCGGTGTTCTTCGTCTTCCCCGAGGGCCAGGTGGTCAACGGGCGGTTCCTACCGTTCGTGTACCTGATGTACTTCCTCGGCGCCGCGTGGTTCCTCGGCGCTGTCGTCGACACGGTGCGCTGGGCACAGGGCTGGCAGCCCGTGCGGCTCGTGGCGATGATCGTGGCGGCGGTGCTGCTGCCGACGATCACCCTCGCGCAGGACCAGAAGGCCATGGGCTGGATCTCGCACAACTACTCCGGCTTCGAGGCCCAGCCTGCGTACCCCGAGTACACCGAGTTCATGGACGCCGTCCAGGCACTGCCGCCGGGGCGGGTGGCATGGGAGTACAACGAGGACTACAGCCGCTTCGGGACCCCGCGTGCGCTCGAGAACATCCCGTTCCTCACCGACAAGGACACGATGGAGGGTCTCCTCGTGGAGTCGGGGCCGTCGGCACCGTTCGTGTTCTTCACCCAGAACCAGTACTCGAGCCCCGGCACGGGCGCGGTACCCGGATTCGCCATGCCCGGCTACGACCCCGAGGCCGCCGTGGCCAACCTGCGCCGCTACGGCGTGCGGTGGTTCGCGGCCGAGAGCGAGGACGTGATCCAGGGCTTCCGTGAGCTCGAAGGCGACGGCGTCCACGAGCACTCGAGCTCCGGCCGGTTCGTGTTCTTCGAGGTCGAAGGCGCCACGATGGTCACGATCCCCGAGAACGAGCCCGTCTACCTCGATCCGCGCACGGCCGAGTGCCGTCTCCTGCCGGGCGACTCCAAGGCCAAGAAGTGCGACGACTGGCGTCAGCTCTCGATGCAGTGGATGCGCACCCCGGAAGCGCAGTCGACTCCTGTCACCTTCGGCGACGGCAGCGGCGGTGGTGCCGGCGGTCCCGCGATCGACTCGCTGCGCAGGATCGACGACATCGACCAGATACCCGACGAAGCACCACAGCCGGTCGGCCCGCACCCGGACCCGACCGACGTGGAGATCGAGCGCACCCGGATCAGCTTCCACACCGAGGCGATCGGGATGCCACACCTGGTGGCGACGTCGTACTTCCCCAACTGGCGGGCCGAAGGAGCCGAGGGTCCCTACCTCGTCACACCATCGCTGATGCTGGTCTACCCGACCCAGGAGGACGTCACGCTGACGTACACGACCAGCGACGTCGAGCGCGCCGGACAGGCCATCACGCTCCTCGGACTCGTCGGCCTCGGCGCCTGTGTGTACTTCTCACCCGGTCTGCGGCGCCGCCGTTCCGCCCGCTCGAGCTCCGCCGAGCACGATGGTGAGGCGGCGCGAGCCTGACTCAGGCACCGGCGCCGAGGTTCTTGCGATGACGTGGCTTGGGGCCGACGTCCTCGTACGCGCCCGACGCCGTACCCGCCCGTACCTCCCGCAGCGACCGCAGCATGAGCGGTGCGTCGCGCAGGAAGTTGACGCTCGTGTGACGCACCCCTCCCCTCTCCTCGACCGGGACCCGAGCGATCTCGAGGCCCCACCGCACGGCGAGGTGGAGGACCTCGACGTCGAAGGCGAACCCGTCGATGCGGCTCACACCGAAGAGCATCCCGGCCGCGTCGGCGCTGAACGCCTTGATCCCGCACTGGGAGTCGGGGACGGTGGCGAGGCCGTAAGCGGCCACGGCGCGCCCGAACGCCCATCCGGCGACCTGGCGCAGCCCGCCGCGGTGGCGGTCGCGCTCGCCGGCGGCGACGTCGGCCCCGGCTTCGAGCGCGGCGCGGAGACGGGCGACGGGTTC
>JAIBAC010000148.1 GCA_019695375.1 Acidimicrobiia bacterium | reverse complement strand
GCGATGCGCTCGGCGGCGTGGCGCGCCACGGCCTGGATCATGTGCTGTGGGTTGACGCCGAGGTTCTTCGGGAACACCGACGAGTCGACGACCCACAGCGCCTCGGTACCCCACGGGCGCAGCTCGGGGTTGCAGACCCCGTCGTGCTCGCTGCCGGCCGCCCGTGCCGTGCCGAACAGATGCGTCGCGACCATCGTGTAGCAGCGCGGGTCGAGTGACGCATCGAGGACGAGGTCCGCCTGGCCAGGCTCGAGCAGCTTGGGGAGGCCGTACACGCCGGTCGAGACCTTGCGTGCCCCGGCGGCGAACGCGATCTGGGTGAAGCGGTGCAGCCCGCGGCGTATGCGCTCCATGTCGTATCGAGTGGGTGTGAACGAGACCCGCGCTTGACCTCCGGGACGTCCGCCGACCTTGCCCTCAGCCTCCATCCGCACGAGCAGCGCCCACGATCCCGTGTATCGGAGGTCGTCGAGGACGCGGGCGAGGTCGCGGCCGACACCGGGGAGGCGTCCCACGTTGACCTCGACGGGCACGTTCACGACCTCGAACTTCATGCCCTCGTCGAAGAACTCGTCGGACTCCCAGCCTTGGGTGGCACCGTCCCAGTAGCGCACTTCCTCGTCGAAGAACGGCATGAGGCTGGTACCGGGGTGGCACTGGAAGTGGTGGCCGAGCTGGGGGTGGCGGAACCCGCTTGCACGCAGCAACCCCGGCAGCTGCAGGCAGCCGGGCGCGAGGACGACGCCTTTGCGGGCTCGCACCGTCACTGCTGGGCCCTTGCGGTGCCGCACGGGATCGACCATCCGTGCAGTCACACCCGTAGCACGGCCGCTGTCGTCGAGGTCGACTTTCTGCACACGGCAACAGGCGAGCACTCGGGCTCCGTTGCGTCCTGCCCGCGGGATGAGCGTCAGCGCGGTCGACATCTTCGCGTCGTTGGGGCAGCCGTGCTGGCAGTGACCGGACCCCTTGCATCCCGACGTGAAGCGGTTCATCACCTTGCCGCTCCAGCCCATCGCCTCGGCACCCACTGCCGCGAGTGTGTTGCCGCGTCCGGCGATGTCGGCACCCGTCGGCGTGACGTGCATGACGTCGTCGAGCACGTCCCAGTGGCGGTGGAGCTCTTCGAGCGGGAACGCGGCGCGGATCGCGGGGTCGTACGCCCACCGGTCGTACGACGACTCCGGCAGGCGCCACGCGATCGCCGAGTTGACGACCGTGGTGCCGCCCACGACGCGGCCCTGCAGCGTGGTGATCATCGAGCGGCCTGTGAACGCCTCCATGCCCCCGCCGCGGTAGAGGGTGGCAAGGGCGGGGAACATCGCGTCGCCGAAGTCCTCCTTGCCGACAGGCGGTCCCTCCTCGACCATGACGACGTCGTGGCCGGCCTCGGCGAGGACCCAGGCGGCGGTCGCACCTCCGGCGCCGGTGCCGACCACCACGTAGTCGGTGTCCTCCACCAGCGTGGTGCGGATGTCGTCGAAGCTGCGGATGTCCGTCATCAACGCACCCCCGGGTCACGGATGTCGGCGTCCCAGCGCACGGGCCGCGACGGTGCAAGTGGTGGTACCGGGGGGTCGACGCCGAGCGCGGCTCGCGCGCCGGGGTCTCCGAGCACGCCGAGGCCGGCCAGCGAGCGCAGCATCGTGCCCAGGAGGCGCAGGACGTACCAGCGCGAATAGACGATGCGGCGCAGCAGCTCCTCGCGGTCGTCGATGGTGACCGAGTCGAACGTCGCAGCCTTCCCCAGGAAGAGCAAGGGTCCTGCGAAGTAGAGGAGTGTGCACACGGCGAGGAGACCGATGCGGGCCGCCACCGGCAGCGTGGCTCCGAAGGCTCCGGCGAAGCGGGGCACCGCGTCAGGGTCGGCTCCGACCTCTTCGGGTGGGACGATCGCGCACAGGATCGCCGCGACCCGCTTGCGGGACCCGTTCGACCAGACCGAACGGCCGGCCGGTTCGGGCGGCCAGTTCGAAGTCATCGTGAGCTCCTCGACGCCTGTGGGCACAGCGGGGAGCCCCTAGTTCAGCAGACGGTGCTGCGACTCCTCAATCCGTCCTCGCTCGGGGTCCGTCTGTTGCCGGTCGCGTCACCGCCCCCGCGCTGACAGGGTGGGCCTCACAAGCCGGCACGGGCGCGTTCACGTACGGGCAGCCGGGCGCAAGGGTGGTGGCGGGTCCCACGGTCGAGATCTCCGTGCGCTGGAAGTCCCTGACCCTGGTCTGGTCCTGGAGGAGATCGAGCCGCATCAGCGCGAGCACGATCTGCATCAGGCCGAGCACGACGATCGCCACCCTCACCCATGTGGGAGCGTCGCTCCAGCGCCGCGCCGTGTTCTTCGCGGGAACGCTCGGTTCGGCCGCATCGATCAACATCGTCCTGCCCTTCTCTCGGAACGTTGCGTCAACTGATGCGCGGAGGCGGGCACAAGTTCCCCGGAGGCCCGCGTTAGTGCCGTCTGGTCGGACCCGTTCGAACCACCCGGCGCGGCGGGCTCCCGATTCGGGTACTCTCGGGCCGCCCGGCACGAGTCGCTGGATGAGACGAAGCCGGTCGATCCCCCGTCCGGCAAATGGAGACGCACAGATGAAGAAGATCCTGATCCTCGTGATCCTCGCGGCGCTCGGCGTCGTCGCCGCTCGCGTCGTCAAGGCACGCCAGTCGTACTGATCTGAGCCGACGCCGGTCCCGGGCGGTTCAGCGCCGCGCCGGGATCCTGGAACGGGCCGTCGCCCCCACTGCACGGGCGGCGGCCCGTGCGCGTCCGCTCCAGCGCGCCGGGTACGACGGGCGTTGGGGAGCCGGCCGTGGCGGGAGGACACGGCTGCGCACGAGCAGGTGCTCGAGCCGGGCGACCCCGTCACCGCCAGGACGGCGCAACCACCACAACCCAGCCGCCAGCGCGGTACCGACGGCCGTCGTGATCCCGACGCCGACGGCGGCCTTCGGTGGCGGCGTGGGTATGCGGCGGCGGACCAGCATCGTGCGCCGCCACTTGACGGTGGTCCACCCGCGGCGGCGGGCCTCCCGGCGAAGCTTCCGGTCGGCGTTGACCGCCACCGCGTTGCCGACCACCGACAGCATCGGGACGTCGGTGACCGAGTCGCTGTACGCCCACGACTTCGACAGGTCGATCCCCTCGGCTGCGGCGAGGCGGGTGATGTGGGCGGCCTTGGCCTCGCCGTAGCAGTAGAAGTCGAGCCGTCCCGTGTAGACGCCGTCGTGGACCTCGGCACGGGTGGCGACGACGTCGTCCACTCCGACGAAGCGTCCCAGCGGAGCCACTATCTCCACGGGCGACGACGAGACGATGTAGACGCGCCGCCCCTCGCGCCTGCGCTCGGCGATCGCCTCCAACGCCTCGGCGTAGACGATCGGGCCGATCACGCTCTCGAGCACGTCCTCGACGATCGAGACGACCTTCGCCTGGTTCCAGCCCTCGGTCACCCGTAGCAGGTCCCCGCGGGCACGGTCCATGGTCGCCTCGTCTGCTCCGAAGAGGCTGTAGAGGACCTGGCGGTAGATGCCGGTCACGAGAAGCCGGCGGTTCAGCATCCCTTCCCGGTAGATGGGCATCCCGACGGCGAGAACGCTGGACCGGCTGATGACGGTCTTGTCGAGGTCGAAGAACGCAGCCTCCATGGCCGACAATGGTACGGGTGCCAGATGCCGCTGCGGGCACGCCGCCCATGTCCCGCTGAGCGTCCCGGTGCCACGCGGCGGTGTCGTCGATCTGCGTCACGGTTCGGACGATGTCGCGTTGTGGGAGATGTGGCACTCACGAGCGCTCCCACATCCACGGCCGCGGATGAGCCGGTCCGATTGGCGCGGCAGGTGGCGTTCTGGGCGCCCAAAGGTGGAGTCGGTGCGACGACCCTCGCCGTCAACGTCGCGGCAGCGGCCTGCGAGTTCGAACTGCGGGTGGCATATGCCGATCTGGACCACGCCGGCGGTGACGGTGCCCTGTTCTTCGGTGACGGGTCGTGTGATCACGAATCCCCCGCCGGGTCCTGGCGGCATCCCTGCGGCCTGTGGGGCCACGTCGCGGCCGACGGCGACGACGCCCGCGCCCTCGCGTCCGGGCTTCGTGGCGGGCACGACTTCGTGGTGCTCGACCTGCCGAGTGCGGCCCGCCCATCCGATCTCGGGAGTGACCTCCTCGTAGTGGTCGTCGGCGCCGACGTGGCCTCCCTCGTGCGCTCACGCCGGGCTCTGGCAGCGATGCCCCCGGAGTCACCGCCGGTGTGCGTGGTGGTGGTGTCCACCTCTGGCGCCACCGTGCGTGCCGGCGACGTCGACGCCGTTCTCGGCGTCTCGAGCCGCGTGATGCTCGCCCATGACGCGGGCTTGGTCAGGCGCGGCGACCGCGGCGTCTTCTCCTACGGCATCCACCGCAGCCCGTGGGCACGAACGGTGCGCGCCCTGACAGCCGACCTCTGTGCGGGGCTCACGTCGCGGAGCGCGAGCGAGGGGGTGGGACGGTGACGGCACTGGCCGCAGCCGTGCGCAACCGCATCGTGGCGGGGGCGTGGGCAGGCCTCCCGCTGCGCACACGCATCCTGCGGATCGCGGCCGAGGAAGCGGTTATCCCGGTACCGGAGCTCGAGACGGTGGCTGCCGAGATCGCGGCAGAGCTCACGGGGCTCGGCCCACTAGAGGCGCTGCTGGCCGATCCCGGAGTGACCGAGGTGATGGTCAACGGGCCGTCGGAGGTCTGGGTCGAGCGCAACGGTGACCTCGAGCGGACCGAGGTCACCTTCGGCGACGACGACGCCGTGCTCGCCCTCGTTGAGCGTGCGATCGCGCCTGCGGGTCTGCGGGTCGACGCCGCGAGCCCTACCGTCGATGCCCGACTCCCCGACGGGTCGCGTGTGCACGCGGTGATCCCGCCGCTGGCCCGCAACGGACCCGTGGTCACGATCCGTCGCTTCGTCCTCGCCGCCGCGGATCTCGACGACCTCGTCGCACGGTCGACGCTCACGGCAGAGGCGGCGGCGTGGCTGCGGGACGCGGTTGCATCGCGTCGCAGCGTCCTCGTGGCAGGCGCGACGTCGTCGGGGAAGACGACGTTCCTCAACGTCCTTGCAGGTGCGATCCCGAGCAGCGAACGGCTCATCACGATCGAGGACGCTGCCGAGCTCGCGCTGGCGCAACCGCACGTGGTGGCGCTCCAGGCCCGGCCTCCAGGTGTCGAGGGCACAGGCGAGGTCACCGTGCGCGAGCTGGTGCGCAATGCGCTGCGCATGCGACCCGACCGCATCATCGTCGGCGAGGTGCGGGGGCCCGAGGCCGTCGACATGCTCACAGCGATGAGCACGGGCCATCCCGGCTCTCTCGGCACCATCCACGCCGCCGGCCCGGACGAGTCGCTGCGGCGACTCGAGACGATGATCCTGCTCGCCGAGCCGCAGCTCCCGGCGCCGGCATTACGCCGCCAGATTGCCGACGCAGTCGACGTCGTCGTGCAACTCGACAGGTGCCCGGACGGGTCCCGCGTGCTCCGTACGATCGCCGAGACCGCGGGCGTCGAGTCCGCGGGAGTGCGCCTGCGCGCCGTCTTCACGCGTGGCACCGACGGGATCCTCGACCGAGCGGTCCGGTCGTGACGGCCGCCACCGCGACGATCGTGCGCGCTGTTCGCGGATCGCGGGCGCTGCGTTCGGCCGAGTCACGCCGAAGCGGCCGACGCCTCGACGCGCTGCTGGCACCCATGCTCGAGCAGCTCGCACGGCGCCTCGCTGCAGGCGAGGCCTTGCGCACAGCCTTGCTCGCGGTGGCAGATCGCGGACCCGAGCCGCTCGCGGCCGCATTGGCGCCCACCGCGACGGAGATCCGCCTCGGTCGTCGTGCCGCCGACGCTTTCGCCGACTTCGCCACCCGCACGCGCAGTGACCTCTTCCAGTTCGCGGCGGCTGCCCTCGTGCTGCACCAACGCCGCGGTGGCGACGTGGTGGCGGGACTGCGGCGGTCGGCGTCGGTCGTGCGGGAGCGCAGGGCGGCCGCCCTCGAAGTGAAGGCGTTGACCGCCCAGGCTCGCTATTCGGCGATGGTGCTGGTCGCCGTCCCGGCAGCGACGGCGTTCATGGTCGGTGGGCCGGGGCCGTCTCTGCCGTGGCCTGTAGCGGTCGCGGTGACCGTGCTCGGCTGGTCGCTGCTCGGCATCGGTGCGTGGGCCACGTGGCGGCTCTCGAGTCCGCGGGAGCCCGCGGCGCAGATCCCTCCGGTGCGGGCATCTTCGGCCATGGTTGCGCTCGGACGGCACCTCCCGGCGCGTGTGCGTCGATGGCGGCGAACGGTCGCGATCCTGAGCGCGGGTGGGGAGGTCCCTGACGCCGGGCGTCTCGCCAGCGCCGCACTCGAGCGGGTGCTCTGCGCATCTGCCGGGGTCGTCGTGGCAGCCAACTTCGCAGGTCCGGTGGCCGGCTGCGCACTCGGTGTCGGGGGCTGGTTCGTGCCCGAGCTCGGCTGGCGCCGCGCCCAGCGGAGGCTGCGGTCGGCGGTCGAAGCCGATCTTCCGCAGGCATGTGACCTGATCGGGCTGGCGCTCGGATCCGGCTGTGATGTCGCGTCGGCGGTCGGCGAGGTCGCGCCGCTCGTCGGGGGTGAGTGCGGTGCCCGCCTCGGCCTCGTGACCGCGGCCACAGCAGTGGGGACTCCCTTCGACGACGCGCTCGAGCTGTGGGGTCGCGGGGTCGATTCGGACGCTCTCGACGAGGTCGTGGCGACCTTGCGGGCGGCACGCCGCGAAGGCGGGGCCGCGGCAGACACGGTGGTGGCGCTCGGCGCAGACCTGCGGCTCCGGAACCGCCTCCAGCGCCAGGCGGCAGCGCGCACCCTTCCGGTCAAGGTGCTCTTCCCGCTCGTGTTCTGCGTCCTGCCCGCGTTCGTCCTGCTCACGATCGTGCCGATGCTGGCGGCCACCTTGGGCGGGATGCAGTGGTGAACAGGCGCCGATTCAGGCAATGAGGAGGAGTTCATGACGAGACCGAGACCGTCACCGCCGCCCGTGCCCGGCAGGGGTCTGCTCCCACTGCCGGCCGATCACGCCCGCGACACGGGGCAGTCGACGCCGGAGTACGCCCTGGTGATCGTGCTCGTCGCGACCGTCGTCGTCGGTCTGATCCCCGTCGCACGCGAGGCGCTCACGCGCCTCTTCAAGGCCGTCATCGACCACGTCGTCGATCTGTTCTGAACGGCGACGCCGCTGTGCCGTGGGGGTGAGCACGTGTCCGACGCCAGCGAGCGGGATCGGGGTCAGGCAACGGTCGAGTTCGTGGTGACGCTGCCCCTGGTCGCCCTGGTGCTGGTCGGCATCCTGGCAGTCGCTCGTGTTGGCACCGAACGAGTGCTCGTCCAGATGGCCGCACGCGAGGGCGCGCGCCAGGCGGTGGTCGGCGCCGACGCCGCCGCCGCGGCCGCTGCCGCGCGGGCGGTCTTCGCCGATCACGACGCGGATGTCTCGGTGACCTCGGAGCCGAGCCCGCGGACAGGTGATACCGGCGCGCCGGCAGGCGATGTCGTCACGGTCACGGTGGTCAGGCGTGTACGGCCCGGAGTACCGGTCATCGCGACGCTCCTGCCCGAGAGCATCGAGATGCATGCCAGCGCCACGATGCGGGTGGAGAGGTGAGGGACTCCGACAGCGGCGCGGCAGCGCTCGCGGCGCTGGTCGTGGTCCTGTGCGGGACCCTTGCCGCGCTCGGGTGTGTCGACATCGCGCTGTTGGGCGCCGCACGGGCGAGAGCAGGGGCGGCTGCCGACGCGTCGGCTCTCGCTGCTGCGCTCGTGGTCGACTCCGGCGCGGGCGCGGTAGGGCAGGCAGCCGGCGAGCTCGCCCGCCGCAACGGCGCCGAGCGCGCCGCCAGCGCGGCCATCGAGGCGGCGCGCTCCGAGGTCG
>JAIBAC010000147.1 GCA_019695375.1 Acidimicrobiia bacterium | reverse complement strand
AGTCGTTCGGTGTGAGCGTCAGCTTACATCATCCCGCCCATGTCCGGCATCGCCGGGGCGGCCCCGGCCTCCTCCGGCTTGTCGGCGATGAGTGCCTCGGTCGTGAGCAGCAGCGCCGCGATCGACGAGGCGTTCTGCAGCGCCGAGCGCGTCACCTTCGCCGGGTCGATGACACCGGCCTTGACGAGGTCCTCGAACTGGCCCTTGGCCGCGTTGTAGCCCACGGTCGGGTCGGCCTGGTCGAGGATCTTCTCGACGATGACAGCGCCCTCCTCGCCGGCGTTGACGGCGATCTGACGGGCGGGCACGGTCAACGCCGCCGCCACGATGGCGGCACCGGTGGCCTGGTCGCCCTTGAGCTTCACCTTGTCGATGGCCGGCTTGATGCGCAGCAGCGCAACGCCGCCGCCGGGCACGATGCCCTCCTCGATGGCAGCACGCGTCGCGGACAGCGCGTCCTCGATGCGGTGCTTCTTCTCCTTGAGCTCGACCTCTGTGGCCGCGCCGACCTTGATGACCGCGACACCGCCGCTGAGCTTGGCGAGGCGCTCCTGGAGCTTCTCACGGTCCCAGTCGCTGTCGGTGTTGTCGATCTCGGCCTTGATCTGGTTGATGCGCCCCGCGACGTCGTCCTTGGAGCCGGCGCCCTCGACGACGGTGGTGTCGTCCTTGGCGATGGTCACCTTGCGCGCACGCCCGAGGAGGCTGAGGTCGGCGTTCTCGAGCTTGAGGCCGACCTCCTCGCTGATCACCTGGCCGCCGGTCAGGATCGCGATGTCCTGCAGCATCGCCTTGCGGCGCTCGCCGAAGCCGGGTGCCTTGACGGCCACGCACGTGAACGTGCCGCGGATCTTGTTGACCACGAGCGTCGCGAGGGCCTCACCCTCGACGTCCTCGGCGATGATCAGCAGCGGCCGGCCGGCCTGCATGACCTTCTCGAGCACCGGCAGCAGGTCGTGAACCGCCGAGATCTTCTGGTTGGCGATGAGGATCAGCGGGTCCTCGAGGACCGCCTCCATGCGCTCGGGGTCGGTGACCATGTACGGCGACAGGTAGCCCTTGTCGAACTGCATGCCCTCGACGAAGTCGAGCTCGAGGCCGAACGTGTTCGACTCCTCGACCGTGACGACGCCGTCCTTGCCGACCTTGTCGATCGCCTCGGCGATCACGTCGCCGATGCTGGCGTCGTTGTTCGCCGAGATGGAGGCCACGTTCGTGATCTCGCTGCGGCCCTGCACTTCGCGGGCGAGCTCGCCGAGAGCGGTGACGGCCGCCTCGACCGCCTTCTCGATGCCGCGCTTGAGGTCCATCGGGTTGGCGCCGGCGGCCACGTTGCGCAGGCCCTCGCGCACCATCGCCTGGGCGAGGATCGTGGCGGTCGTGGTGCCGTCACCGGCGACGTCGTTGGTCTTGGTCGCCACCTCCTTGACGAGCTGGGCGCCCATGTTCTCGTACGCCTCTTCGAGCTCGATCTCGCGCGCGATCGTGACACCGTCGTTGGTGATCGTGGGGGCCCCGAACTTCTTCTCGAGGACCACGTTGCGGCCGCGGGGCCCGAGGGTCACCTTGACCGCTTCGGCGAGCTTGTTCACGCCCGCCTCGAGGCTGCGCCGGGCATCCTCGTCGAATTCGATCATCTTCGCCATGTGCGTCTACTCCGGTACTGGGGTGTGCTGGTCAGCGTCGGTCACTTCTTGCCGACGACCGCGAGGAGGTCGCGGGCGCTGAGGATCAGGACGTCCTCGCCGTCGACGGTGATCTCGGTGCCGCCGTACTTGGAGTAGATGACCGTGTCACCGGCCTCGACCTCGAGCGGCACGAGCTCGTCGTCGTGCCACTCGCCACGGCCGACGGCGATCACCTCGCCTTCCTGCGGCTTCTCCTTGGCGGTGTCGGGGAGGACGATGCCCGACGGCAGGGTCTCCTCGGCCTCGTTGGGACGGACGATGACGCGGTCACCGAGCGGCTTGAGGTTCATGCGCGCCTCCAAGGCGTGTATGTGCTTGTCACGTGGGTTCGAGGGGGCCACCCGGTGCCGGGACGACGGCCTCCTCTTGGTCGACCGCTCGAAGGTAGCAGCTACCGGAGCGGTATTAGCACTCTAGCTACCGGAGTGCCAACGGCACTTATAGGTCGCGCCGGCCGCGGCGTCAAGGCTCAGGCAAAAGCTGAGCGTGCTGGACTCAGATTCTCTTAGCCTTGGCGATTGCGAGGGAGGGCTCGACCCCGACGTCGAGCGATGCGAAACGCCCGATCTCGGCGGGGCGGTCCGCGCATGCCGCGACCATCACCGCGTTGTCCTGGCACAGAGGCACCGACGGCATGGTCCACGCCAGGCCGGCCGCCTCGCACTCCGACGCGAGCTGAGCCCGGAGTCGGGAGTTGGCCGCGACACCGCCTGCGATGACCACCGTCTCACGACCGCGCTCGCGCGCTGCCTTCACCGTCTTGTCGACAAGGACGTCGACGGCGGCTGCCTGGAAGCCGGCCGCCACGTCGCGGGGCGGCAACGGCGTGCCCGCCGCGTCCGAACGGCGCACTGCCTGCACCACGGCGGTCTTGAGGCCGCTGAAGGAGAAGTCGTAGCCCTGGTTGCGCATCGCCCGCGGCAGCACCACGGCCTCGGGGTCGCCGGTCGCGGCGAGTGCGTCGATCTCGGGGCCGCCCGGGTAGCCGAGCCCGAGGAAGCGGGCCACCTTGTCGTAGGCCTCACCGGCGGCATCGTCGACGCTCTGGCCGACGAGGTCGAACTCCCATGTGCCGTCGGCGGCGACCGTGACGTCGAGCAGCATCGTGTGCCCACCCGAGACGAGCAGCGCGATCGCCGGCGGCGCGAACGCGTCGTCGTCGACTGCGTTGGCGTGCACGTGCGCCTCGAGGTGGTTCACGGCGACGAGGGGGATGCCGGCTCCGACCGCGACCCCCTTGGCGGCGGCGACGCCCACGAGCAGCGCTCCGGCGAGCCCGGGGCCGTGCGTCACGGCGACGGCGTCGAGCTCGCGCACCGTCGTGTCAGCCGCCACGAGGGCGTCGGTCACCACGGTGTCGATCCGCTCGACGTGTGCGCGGGCGGCGAGCTCGGGCACCACGCCACCGAACGGCGCGTGGGTCTCGTGCTGGGACCAGACGATGGACGAGCGCACGAGGCGGCCGTCCTCGACGACAGCGGCTGCTGTCTCGTCGCACGACGTCTCGATCCCCAGGATCAAGGGCATGTTCCGACGATACCCACTGCATCGTCCGCGGCAGCCGCGTGCGGCAACGCGGAGTCAGGGCGGTCCGATGTCGGGCTCGACGCGCGTGGTGCCGGTGAGGCCGTCCGCGAGCGCCTGCAGGCGCTCGCGGTACGCAGCGCCGCGGATGTCCGCCGCGGTCATGATCACGGCGTCGATCCGCTCCCCGTCGACCACGTAGTAGCCGCGGCGCACACCTACGGGCATGTACCCGAAGCGCGCGTAGAGGCGTTGCGCTGCGGTGTTGTCGGCGCGCACCTCGAGCGTGGCGGTGCTCGCCCCGCGTTCGAGGGCCGCGACGCTCAGGTGCAGCATCAGCCGCGTCGCCATCCCGCGGCGCTGGAACGCCGGATCGACCGCCACTGTCGCCACGTGGGCCTCGTCCCCGGCCATGAGCAGGCCACCGTAACCGCACAGCCGCTGCCCCTCGTGTGCCACGTAGTAGGCCCGTGTCGACAGCTTCGACAGCTCCGACTCGAACAACGACCGGCTCCAGGGAGTCGGGTACACCGCCTCCTCGATCCGCAAGACGGCATCGAGGTGCGTGGCGCGCATGGGGGAGAGGACGACGTCGGGCTCCGCGGCTGCTTCAGGCACGGCTGCGCCGCTCCTCCCACTTGATCTCCGCGTCGGAGCGGCGCAGGTAAAGGGGGACCACCTCGCGTGCCGCGACGAAGTCCTCACGGTCGAGGCGCTCGAGCGCGAGGGCAAGCGCCGCCGGCACCGACGGATGCGCAGTGGCCATGTCGCCGACCTCCACGTGGTCGACCCTGGCGAGCAGATCGCTGTGCTCCACGGCGCCGGTGCCGACCACGAGGACCTCGTCGCCGGCGGCGACGATCTCGGCGACGAGCGCTTCGGGTGTGCAGACCTGGTAGCCGCCGAGGCGTTCGACCCCCCCGTGGACCGGCGCGTAGGTCGCGCAGAAGACCTCGCCACGGCGCGCGTCGATGGCGGCGACCACCCGGCGCCCGGTGTGCCGCACCGCCATCGCGAGCAGGTCGAGGCTGCTCAACGCGACGACGGGGAGCTCGAGCGTCGCAGCCATGGTCTTGGCCGTCGCGATCCCGACTCTGAGGCCGCTGAAGAGCCCCGGTCCGCTGTCGACCACCACGGCGGTGATGTCGTCCGCTGCCGCATCGGCGGAGCGCAGGCAGAACTCGATCGCCGGTGCCACGAACTCGGCGTGTGCGTGAGGACGCGCCAGCCGCGACTCCGCGACCACCCCGTCACGGTTGCCGAGTCCCACCGACGCCTGTGCCGTGGACGTGCAGATGGCGAGCACGAGGGTCATCGACCGCCCTCCACACCGGCGAGACGCGATCCCCACCCGGGCCCGACCGCCCGCAGCTCGATCGTGCGCTGACCCGGCGACTCCGGCGGACCGTAGGCCATCACGACCTCGAGCCGCTCCGGCCCGAAGGCGGCTGCCGCCGCTGCCCCCCACTCCACCAGGAGCACGTGCCGGCCGCCCGTGAACTCCTCGAGGCCGATGTCGTCGATCTCGGCGACCGTCTCGAGCCGGTACAGGTCGGCGTGCGCGACGGCGAGGCCTCTGGATGCCTCGTACTCGTGCACGAGCGTGTACGTGGGACTCGTCACCGCGGCCGTCACCCCGAGACCCACCGCGACCTCTCGCGCGAACGTGGTCTTGCCGGCCCCCAGCGGCCCATCCAGGAGGACCACGTCGCCGGCAAGCAGCAACGCTGCCACACGGCGTGCGACCGCGGCGGTGTCGGCGACCGAAGCCGACACGAACGTGGTCACACCGTCAGAAGAGTCCGAGCTGTTCGGCATCGTCGGAAGCCGCCTCCGTAGCGGCGACGACGGAGTCGCGCAGGTCGATAACGGTGCCACCATCGGTCTCGGGTGCACCGGGAGCGGCTGCGGACCGGTTCTTCGCGCGGTACACCCGCGCCTTGTCGATCGTGGCGCGGATCACGGCGAAGTCGTCGCGGGCGTCCTGCAGCTTCGACGCTCCGCCGCGCAGCACCGCCGCAGGGTGCAGGGTCGGGATCAGCGTCGCGTCGTCGCGCCACCGGAAGCGCCGCCCACGCACTCGGGTCACACCCACCTGGCGGTCGAGCAGGTAGCGCGTCGCGAAGGCACCGAGGCTGACGACCACGAGCGGGTCGAGCAGCGCGATCTGGCGGTCGAGGAAGGGTGTGCAAGCCGCGATCTCAGCGGGTTCGGGGTCGCGGTTGCCCGGCGGACGGCACTTGAGGATGTTGCAGATGTAGACCTGCTCCCTCACGATGCCGACCTCGGCGCAGAGGCGGTTCAACAGGTTGCCTGCCGCGCCAACGAAGGGGACACCCTGCTCGTCCTCGTTGCGGCCCGGGGCCTCGCCGACGAAGACGAGGTCCGCGCTGGGGCTGCCGGTGCCGAACACGACCGTGTTGCGCGTCTCGCAGAGCGCGCAGGCCGTGCACGTGGACGCTGATGCGGCGAGCTCCTCGAGTTCGGTCACGCCGGACCCTCCTCTGCGGTTGCCCCGGTTCTACCCGCCGAGACCGCGTGCCTGGTGGCATCGGCGACCACGCCGGGCACGGCCGCCACCACGGCGTCCACGACCGCGGGGTCGGCACCGGGTCCCGTACCCGTGGCGAGGACGAAGACCGTGTCGCCGTCGTAGCGGGTGTGCGAAGGCCGCAGGCAGCGTGCGAACCCGTCGTGGGCCACCTGCGCGACCACGTGAGCCTCGCAGGTGCTCAACGCAGCGTCCACGGTGACGACGCCGACCGTGGTGTTCGAGCCTGCGATCGGTGCCACAGGGGCGGACCCGGGAGCCGCGCGGCTCGCCGCGATCGGCTCGCAGTGGTCGTCTACGACGTCGCCGAGGGCGTTCGCGACCACGATCGCACCGACCGCCACGCCGCCAGCGGTCGACACGGCCGCCCCGATGCCACCTGGCACGGACCACTCGGCGCCGTGGATCTTGCCGACGGTGGCACCGGCGCCGGCTCCTACCGAACCCCACTGCGGCGACGGCGTCGCAGCCTCGAGCGCCTCCACACCTGCCTCAGGAGGCGGCCACGTCCCGGCGGACGCGACGAGGTCGAACACGCAGGCTGCCGGCACGATGGGGACCGGTCCTGCCGGTGTGTCGACACCGCGTCCTCGCCGCGCGAGCGCCTCCGCGACGGTGTGGGCCGTTCCCAGGCCGAACGCCGACCCGCCCGAAAGCACCACGGCGTCGGCGCGCTCGACGAGGCGCCACGGTGCCAGCACATCAGTCTCGCGGGTGGCGGGAGCGTTGCCGCGCACGTCGACCGCGGCGACGGCCGCGTCGTCGGGCACGACGACGGTGGTGCCCGTCACGGCTCCCGCGGCGGTCCAGTGCCCCACGCGCACGCCCGGCCCCAGCCGTGTGGGCGTCACGTCGGGTTCCGTTCGTGCACCCGCGGCACACGTGCGCTGATACCGCAGGTGATCTCGTAGCCGATCGTGCCCAAGAGCGCGGCCCATTCCTCGGCGCGGATCTCCTCGTCACCCTGGCGGCCGATGAGCACGACCTCGGAACCGACGGGTACCTCGTCGGTCCCGAGGTCGACCATGAACTGATCCATCGTGATGGTTCCCGCCACAGGCCGGCGGACGCCGCCGACGAGCACGTCGGCCTTGCCCGAGAGCGCCCGCCTCACACCGTCGTGGTAGCCGAGCGGCACCGTGCCGATCCAGGACTCGCGGTCGAGGGTGTAGCGAAGGCCGTAGCTGATCCTCTCGCCCGGTTCGAGGCGGCGCACGTGCGTGAGCTCCGAGCGCAGCGACATCGCGGGGCGGAGCCTTTCGCAGCCCGCCAGCCCCGGCGCGGGCGCGATGCCGTAGATGGCGATGCCGCAGCGGACCATGCCGTAGCGGTAGCGCTCGGGGTCGGCGAGCGTGGCCGCGGAGTTCGCCGCGTGCAGAGTCCCGGGGTCGATGCCGTCCGCTTCGATGTCGGCCACGACCGCGTCGAACAGCTTCGCCTGTGCGGCGGTGTAGTCGAGGTCGGGCTCGTCGGCGACCGCGAAGTGCGTCCAGGTGCCGCCGAGGTGGAGTCCCGGTGCGGTGACGACGCGACGTGCCAGCGCGACCGCGTCCTCCGGCTGGCAGCCGACGCGGTTCATCCCGGTGTTGACCTTCAGGTGCACGACGGCGTCCTGACCGGCCGCCGACGCCGCGGCCGCCAGCGCGTCGATGCCGGAGGCGGTGTACACCGTCGCCGTCGCCCCCGCCTCCACGACGGCAGCCTCCGACCCTGCCGGCGCCTGTGAGAGGAGCAGGACCGGAGCACCGATGCCTGTTGCGCGCAGCTCGAGCACCTCTTCGACGAGGGCCACGCCCAGCATCCCGGCACCCGCCTCGAGCGCGGCACGTGCAACGGCCGCGGCACCGTGGCCGTACCCGTCGGCCTTCACGACCGCGCACACGACGGCAGGTGCGGCGAGATCGGCAAGGTACGAGACGTTCGCCGCCACGGCGTCGAGGTCGACGTGGGCCGAGGACGGCCGGAACTGACCGGTCACACGTGCGCCTCCGCCTCGGCGGCGCCGAGCTGCGCGGCGATGTCGCCGGCGACGACGTGGCGGCCGCCGCCCGCGGCGAGCGCTCCGGCGCGCCCGTGCACGCAGGCGGCGGCGACGGCGGCCTCGTGCGGCGCAGCCCCGCGAGCCAGATACGCCGCCAGGACCCCGGT
>JAIBAC010000146.1 GCA_019695375.1 Acidimicrobiia bacterium | reverse complement strand
CCTCGCGTCGGCGTGCGGCGTGCACATCCTCGAGCGTTCAGCCGCCTAGGCCGACGGTTGGAGCATGTGGCGGCCACATGTGGCCGCCACATGCTCCGAAGTCCACGTCCTGGCCGCGGTGTGCTCCAACAGCACCCGCGCGAACGGCGGTGTCAGGACAGGTGGTAGGACTCGCGGGAGATCTTGAAGCCGTGCCCGCTCTCGGTCGAGGTGCACTCCATGCCCGATTCGGTGCTCGTGCAGCGCAGCACACCGGCCTGGATCGCGTGCCCGTAGGCCAGCTGGTGGCTGCTCGGGTCGATCGCCGAGTCGCCGGCGCAGACGAACGCGGCGGGCGCCGTGCGGGTCACTTCGACGCCGTGGCCGTAGTCGTACTTGCAGTCGGCGGGCTTGGCGGGCGGAGTCCAGTTGCGCTCGCGGATATCGCAGCGGGCGCTGTCGGGACTGATGTAGCAGCCGAGGTTGCCCGTCGGCGACATGAACGCGGTGAGCTCGTTGACGTGGCGCACCTCGCCGCCCGCGGCGGTCGTGCTCGTCGACGCGTGCGCGCCCGAGCTGCTGGGAGCGGCCGTGGTCGACGACGTCTCTGCCGGCGCCGCCGTCGTGGTCTCGCTCGTGCTGCTGGAGCTGCCGCAGGCAGCCAGCACGAGACTCGCCGACGCCACCACGACGAACGTGGCCATCACACGGATCTTCACGGCCCCTCCCCCATGCACGCAGTTGCCTGACCTGGCGTGAGGAAGCGTACTCCCTCGTCGCGGAGCGGCGCGAGCGCCGCCACGAGGCCGTCGACGTCTGTCGTCCAGTTGGTCGCGGCGAAGAACGTCACGCGGGGACGCTGAGCCGGCGGGGTCGCGACGAGATCGCGGATCAGCTCGGCGTGCTGGTCCGACGTGAAGCCGTAGGTGGGCAGCATCGACACGAGCACCGGTGTGCCTCCGGGGCTCGCGGCGATCGCCGGCTGGCGCAGCGTGTCGAGGAGGCCGAGGAGGTTGTCGTACCCGCTCAGGAACAGGTGCGGGCCGTGACCGGCTGCGGCCGCCGCCTCGTACACGTACCAGTCGGGCCACCACGAGAACCCGAGAGGCTCCAGCGTCCAGAACGTGTGCATGCCGAGGCGGTCGTCCAGCGCGAAGCTGTCCTCGAGGAACCGCCGCGCGTCGCGGTTGACGACCGGGTACTGGTACGCGACGCCGAGCATCCCGACGAGCTCGTCCGCCGCCGTCGCGCTGCGCACGTAGTGGTCCCACAGAGCGGGAGCGAGGACGGCGAGGTTGGGCGACATGCTCCACCCGAGCGGCAGGTCTCCTCGGCGCGGCGACGGCCAGAACCGGTCCTCCTGGAACTGCTTGATCGAGGTGACGACGTTGTCGCCGTCGGTGATGCCGATCACCACGTTGACGGTGTCGGGTGTGCACGGGGCGACGCCGGAGTGGTCGGGCGGCGCCACCACTGCGCGGGGGCGGTCGGCACCCACCGCGAGGTGGAACGACATGTTCGTGGCGCTGTCGCTGGGCACGAGCCGCTGGTCGAGGATCGACAGCGCCCCGACCGCGACGATCTCCTCGGGTCCGGTGTCGGACACGTAGCCGTAGTAGGTGAGCCCGCGCGGGAACGTGCCCGTCAGCATGGTGAGCAGGAGGAAGCTGGGCCGGTGCGGACGCGTGTACAGCGTGAAGATGCCCTGTTGCACGTAGAGGTCACGTGCCGCATGCAGTGTGGGACGTTGGTTGGCGAGGCCCTTGTAGTCCATCCGTCCGCGGTAGGCCGCCGCCGTCGCCCAGTACGCGACGACCTCGTTCGGGTAGCGGCCGCGGACGTCGTCGATCTCGGGGATGCCGAGCGCGTCGAGCACGGGCGCCGTCGCGGCCGTCGCCACGACCGCGCCGCGTGAGGCGGCGACGGTGGTCGCCACGTTGACGCTCCAGTCCACGGCAGGGTCGGCGACCACGTAGCCGGGCACCTCGCCGGTGTAGCGGGCGAGGGCGTCCTCGAGGCTGCCGCGCCCGGCGACGTCCACGAGGCCCTCGCGCACGTAGAGGTCGAGGACGCGCTCGTCGCTGCCGGGGTACTGGGCCGTGGGTGACGAGTCGACGAGGTACAGGCGCGCCTCGCTGCGGTTCACGACGCCCTGGAGCGTCCGCGCGAGGAGCTCGTGGTCGGGTGTCACGCCCGCGAGGTCGACGACGAAGGTGCGTCCGACGTGGGGGTGGCGTGTGAGCATCACGTCGGACTGGTGGACCAGCGGATCCGTTCCGCGGTCGGGATCCGCAGCGGGAGCCGCGGCGGAACCGGTGGGGGCGGCGACCACCACCGCCGTCGCGACGGCAGCGCAGAGCGCCGACAGCCGGCGGCTGACCGTCACGCGCGAACCCACTCCGACCTCCCTGTACCCGACGTCCCCACATGGTCTCTACAAGGCGCAGGCGCCCAAACCCTGCTCCGGCCCAGAGAGCCGGTCAGGGGACCACGAGGATCTTGCAGTGCTCGTCGGGGTCGGCGAGTGCTGCGAACGCGCCCGCGACACCGTCGAGGTCGACCTCGCCGGTGACCATCGGCGTCACGTCGGTCTCACCGTCGGCGATGCGGCGCAGCATCTCCGCGAACTCCGTCGGGTCGTAGCCGAAGCAGAACTGCACGCTCAGCTCCTTGGTGATCCCGAAGAAGGGGTGGACGGTGTCGGGCTGCATGCAGACGCCGACGACGACCACCCTCGTGCGCATCGGCGCGCGCCGCAGGATGTCGTCGAGCACACCGGGCACGCCGATCGCCTCGAAGACCACGAGCGCGCGGCCGCCACCGCTGCGGCGCCACGCGGCGAACGCCTCCTCGTCACGCGGGTCGACCGCCTCGTGCGCGCCCATCGCGAGGGCGATCCCGCGGCGTGCCTCCGAGTAGTCGGTCGCGACGACGCGGCCCGCACCGGCGGCGCGCAGCGCCGCGACGACGGCGAGGCCGACGGGGCCGCAGCCGAGCACGAGCGCGCCTTCGCCGGCTGCGATCCCGGAGCGGTTGACGGCGTGGAGGCCGACGGCCATCGGTTCGGTGAGCGCGGCGTGGCGTGCGTCGAGCCCGTTGGGGACCTCGAGCAGGAACGGCGCCGACAGCAGCATGCGCTCGGCGTAGCCGCCCATCACGTCGTTGCTGTAGACGATGGGCCGCACGCCGGCGCTCGTGAGCAGGATCGGCACCGACGTCACGAGCGTGCCCGGTGCGGGCGCGACCGTGTCGGGGCCGACCTCGACCACCTCGGCTGCGAACTCGTGGCCCATGAACACGTCGCGGCCGAGGTCGACGTCGGGGATGCCGAGGTCGGGCATGCCCTCCATCCGGTCGGTGAGGGCGAGCATCTCGGCGCCGTGCTGCGCGAAGTGCAGGTCGGACCCGCAGATCCCGCACGCCTTGACGTCGACGAGGACCTGGCCGAGGGCTGGCCGCGGGTCGTCGACGTCGTCGCGTACGAGGATCTCGCCCCCGTGGAGTGCTGCTGCACGCATCTGCCCGGCCCCCTGGCGTCGTGTCGTCGTGTCCCTGTGTACATGCCACGAGGCCGCGTCCGCCATCACGTGGCCGCCGCGGCGTAGTGTCGGCCGATGAGCGACGAAGGCACGGTCGGAGAGGTCGACGTCACGCAGGCGCTCGGGATGCCGCTCGAGGACGCGATGCGGACCCAGCGCGCGGTGCGGCGCCTGCACACCGATCCCGTGCCCGACGACCTTCTCCTGCACCTCCTCGAGCTCTCGCTCAAGGCGCCGACGAGCTCGAACAGCCAGGACTGGTCCTACGTCGTCGTCAAGGACCGCGAGCAGAAGGCGCGCATCGGGCGGCTCTACCGGGTGCTGTACCGGGCGTTCGCGCCGGTGGTCGAACGAGCCGCAGCCCGCGATCCCGACGTCGCGCGTCAGATGGCGCCGGGCAAGTGGCAGGCGGAGAACTTCGCTGACATCCCCGTCTTCGTGATCCCCTGCTACCGCCACGGCCTCAAGCACATGGCGATCGGCTGGCCGCAGATCTCGGTGTCGTCGTACTACGGGTCGGTGTACCCGGCGGTGCAGAACCTGCTGCTCGCGTGCCGTGCGGTCGGGTTGGGCGCCTCGATCCAGACGCTGCCGATCTGGTTCGTGCCCGGCGCCAAGCGGATCCTCGGGTTGCCGTGGAACGTGAACCCGGTCTGCATCGTCCCGATCGGCTGGGCGAAGGGCCGCTACGGGCCCACAAAGCGGCGCCCGATCGAGGAGGTCGTCCACGTCGACCGCTACGGCAACCGCCCCTTCCTCGAGACCTGACGCCGCCCTCCACCCAAACGCGGGCAGGACGACGCGCCCACCCGCGATTCCGCCCGCGTTTGGCGACGGCCCTCCACCCAAACGCGGGCAGGACGACGCGCCCACCCACGATTCCGCCCACGTTTGGAGGAGGGGTCAGGGGACGAGGACGGCCTTGCCGACGAGGCGGCGTTCGGCGAGGTCGGCGAGCGCGGCTGCCGCGTCGGCGAGCGGGTACGCCGTCGGCGCCACCGGGTGCAGACGTCCGTCGGCGGCCGCGGCGACGACCTCTTCGAGCAGCGCCTGGTTCTCCTCGGCGTGGGTCAGCATCCACGCACCCCAGTCGACGCCGACGACACGGCGGTTGCGCAGGAGTATCTGGTTCGCGGGCAGGCGCGGTATCTCCCCGGACGCGAACCCGATCACGAGGAGGCGACCGTCGTCGCCGAGGGTGCGCAGCGCCGCCTCGGTGAGCGCCCCGCCGACGGGGTCGACCACCACGTCGACGAAGCCGACTGCGTCGCGCACGGCGCTCTTGAGTTCGGCTGCGGAGTAGTCGACCGTGTGGGTGGCTCCGGCCGCGGCCGCGGCCGCGAGGCGCTCCGGCGACGATGCCGCCGCGACCACGTCGGCGCCGAGCGCACGGGCCGTGTCGACGCACGCGAGGCCGACACCGCCGCCGGCGCCGAGGACGAGGACCTTGTCCCCCGGCGCCACACCGGCACGGTTCACGAGCGAGTACCGCGCGGTGGCGTACGCCTGCACCATCGCCGCCGCACGCTCGATGTCGAGGCCGTCGGGGAGGCGTACGAGCCGCGACGCGGCGACGTTGACGGCGCTCGCGTACCCGCCGAGGCCGACCATCGCGAGCGCCCGGTCCCCCGGCGCCCAGCCGTCCACGGCGGACCCGACCGCGTCGACGACTCCCGCCACGTCGCTTCCCGGCACGAACGGCACGGGCGGCTTGATCTGGTACTCGCCCTTGACGAAGAGCGCGTCGACGAAGTTCACACCCGCGGCACCAACGCTGAGTCGCACCTCGTCCGCGCCGGGGTCGGCGAGCGGACGCGTCTCGAGGCGCAGGTTCGTGAGCGGCCCGAGCTCGGGGCAGACGACGGATGTCACGTCCATGGCGGTGTTTCTAGTGAAGCGCCGCGGCGAGCGCACGGAGGTCGGCGTCGACGAAGTCCTTGGGCGCGTTCCACAGCTTCGCGTCCGGCGGCAGCCGCAGGTACAGCGCACGTGCGGTCGCGAGCGTCCGCTGCGGATGGCTCTCCCAGCGCAGGTCGCGGGCGATCGCGCCGAGATCGCCACCCGCCGTTGACGTCGGGGACAGCCGGCCTGCCCATCGCGCCACATGCGCGGCCGCGGCGAGGAAGTCGCGCTTGGAGTTGTTGCACCTGCGGTGGGCGGCGACGAGGTTGTGCATCCCGTTGTCGGGGTAACGCGCCCACGGCAGGAAGTGGTCGACATCGACCGCGCCGGTCAAGCGATCCGCGCAGTAGAAGCACTCGCCGTCCTGGAGGTCGCGGAGAGGGCCGCGCACAGGTGTGAGGTCCACGCGCTCCTGGCCGAAGAGGAACGCCTCGAGCTCGTAGGTGGCGAGGCGGTTGCACTTGGCGACCATCGCCGCCCACTGCCGCTTGATCAACGGCCGCAGCAGCGGCGCGAAGCGGAGCAGGTTCTCAGCCGCGCCGTCCACGAAGAGGACGATGTTGGGGAAGGTGGCGGCGTCGCGCCAGTGCGAGCGTCTGACGGTCTCGTCCCAGCCGATCCGGTAGATGAACTCGTCGTGGCGGCCGCCGAAGCGCTGCAGGCGCGGCAGCGGCATCTCGACGAGCTTCCACTCGATCTCGGCCGTGAGCCGGCCGACGCCGTCGGGATTGTCGGCGCGGCAGCGCCCCAGCGGCGCCAGCGGGTCGAGCCGCCGGCCGCTGCGGTACCGCGAGACGAGCGTCACGATCTCCGCCTGCCCGCTGCCGCTCTGACGTAGGAGCGCGTCGGCCTCGAACGGCACCGACTGCTGCCAGTAGAGCTCGAGGACCTTGGTGGCGAGCTGGCGCGTGGTGACCGAGGTCGGGGCGAGCCCGTCCGCGCCGGCGTACTCGGTGCAGCAGTCGATCAGCGCAAGCAGCAGCGCGTACTTGTACGACGTCGAGAACGAGCCCTCGTCGAGCAGGGTGAGGAGCTTCTGCGCGAACGCGACGCCGCCGTCGGCGGCGCTGCCGGTGCCGCCGGCGCCGGAGGCCGCTGTCATTCCCAGTACCGCGCCCGGTTCGGGAACACCTTCCTGACGCCGCCGCGGGGATCATCGACGTCACCTGCGAATCGCGGCATCACGTGCACGTGGGCGTGTTCGACGGTCTGGCCGGCGGCGGCGCCGACGTTGACGCCGACGTTGAAGCCGTCGGGGCGTGTGCCGTCGATCCCGTCGAGGAGGAGCGTGCGCACGTCGCCTACGAGGCGCCACACCGCCGCGATCTCACCGGCGTCGAGGCTGAACAGGTCGGCCACGTGGCGCCGCGGCACGACGAGCGTGTGGCCGGGGGTGACGGGGAAGCCGTCGGCGAACGCGACGGCGTGCTCGGCCGCGGACACGAACGGCCCGCAGGCGATCGTCTCACAGAACGGGCACGGCGCGCCGGGCGTCTCCATGGCGCAGTTCTAGCGGCACCGGCACCGGGATCCACCCCGGCGCTCGCGGCCGTCCGTACCATCGGCGCGTGCCGAGCCGCAGGAAACCCACGACCACGTCGAGCTTCGGCGTGTCGCGGCGCGAGAACCACGACGCGTCGGGGTTCTACGCCCGCTTCACACCGCCTGAGGTCTCCGACGACGCCCTCGTCGACGCCGCCAAGGCGGTCGACGACGTGTTCTGCGCCTCGGCGGCGCAGATGCCCGAGGTCGCCGACCGCTCGGTGGCGCTCGTGGTCACGTCACCGCCGTACTTCGCGGGCAAGGAGTACGAGGAGGCCCTCGGTGAAGGCCACGTCCCGGCGTCGTACCTCGACTACCTCGCGATGCTCGAGGACGTCTTCGCCGAGTGCGTGCGCAAGCTCGAACCCGGTGGGCGCATCGCGGTCAACGTCGCGAACCTGGGCCGCAAGCCGTACCGGTCGCTGTCGGCGGACGTGATCGCGATCCTCCAGGACCGGCTCCGGCTCCTGATGCGGGGTGAAGTGATCTGGCAGAAGGGCCGCGGGGCGACGGGCTCGTGCGCGTGGGGGTCGTTCCAGAAGCCCGCGAACCCGGTCCTGCGCGACCTGACCGAGCGGGTCGTGATCGCGTCGAAGGGCCGCTTCGACCGCGCCATACCCGCGCGGCGGCGCGAGGCGCAGGGGCTGCCGTCGGAGGCGTCGCTGACGCGGGACGAGTTCATGGAGGCGACCACCGACGTGTGGCACGTGCCTGCCGAGAGCGCCACACGGGTCGGCCACCCGGCGCCGTTCCCGGTCGAGCTGCCCACGCGGCTCATCCACCTGTACACATACCGGGGCGACCTCGTGCTCGACCCGTTCATGGGGTCGGGCACGACCGCCGTCGCCGCGATCCGCACAGGCCGCCACTACGCCGGCTACGACACCGATGCCGGCTACGTCGAGCTCGCCCGGGAGAGGGCGCAGCACGAGCAGGAGGCCGCGGCCGCGGCCGCGGGTGGGGCGCAGGCGCCGGCGGACGGCGGTGCGGTCGCCGCCGCCGTCGCTGCCGGCCTCGCCGCCAAGGACGTCGCACGCGAGGTC
>JAIBAC010000145.1 GCA_019695375.1 Acidimicrobiia bacterium | reverse complement strand
CCGCGTGCTCGACGACTGCGGCAGGCGTCTCGAAGCCACGCAGGTTGCCGCCCAAGCAGGCGAAGTACCAGTCCTCCTGGCGCCACGCGACTCCTTTGGGAAAACCGGTGGTACCACCCGTGTAGAGCAGATAGCGGTCGTCGCCCAGGCATTCCTGCGCCGCCGCCGCTCCTGCGCACGCCGTCAGCGCGTCGTGCCAGTCGAGGGATCCAGCCACCGGCGCCGTCCCGCTGCCGTCGTCGATGCGGACCAGCAGGCGCAACCGGCCGCTGCGCTCGATCGCGCCGGCGAGCGCCGGCGCGAACCGGGCGTGATAGACGACCGCGTCGAGATCGGCGTCGTCGATGACGTACGCGATCTCCTCGGCGGTGTAGCGGTAGTTCACGTTCACGGGCACGCAACGGGCCCTGAAAGCCCCCAGCATCGCGACCAGGTACTCGGCGCTGTTGCCCGCCAGGATCCCGACGTGAGACTGGACGCTGCCGGTGCGGTCCTCGATCGTCCCAACCCGTGACGTGTCACCGTCGCAGCCCAGGCCCGCGTCACCGAACAACTTCGAGACAGCGCTGCCCTCGTCGTCGAACTCCCTCCACGACAAGCGCCGGTCGATCGTGACGATCGCGTCCTGATCACCAAGACCTGCAGCGGTTCCCGACACCAGGTCCGAGATCGCGAAATGCACGCGGAACCCCCGTTCTCGAGCCCTCGCCCCGATCGCGGAGCGTGCCACCGATCGTGGATGTCTACCTCTTGACCGCCAGAGGGGAGGAGACGAAGTTGGGAGATGAACGGAGCCGACGCCAGGAGGTGCCATGTTCGTACAGGTGATCGAAGGCAAGTGCAGCGACGCCGACGCCCTCCACGAGCGGCTCGACATCTGGCAGCGGGACCTGATGGCCGGCGCGATCGGCTACCTGGGATCGACCGCCGGTGTCACCGACTCGGGCGATTGCATCATCATGGTCCGCTTCGAGAGCGAGGACGCCGCCCGTCGCAACAGCGAGCGGCCCGAACAGGACGCCTGGTGGCAGGAGACCGCCAAGTGCTTCACGGGTCCGGCGACGTTCCACGACACGTCCGACGTGCAGGTGATGCGCGAGTGCGACTCCGACGAAGCGCACTTCGTGCAGGTGATGGAGGGCCATGTCGACGACGTCGGCAAAGCCCACGAGCTCGAGGACCGCACGGCGCCGCTGCTGGCGGAGCAGCGACCCGACCTCATGGGTGCCTACACCGCATATCACGGCGACGGGTACACCACCGTCGCCTACTTCACCGACGAGGCGTCCGCACGCGAGGGTGAGAAGCGGCAGCCGCCCGAGGACCTGACCGCCGAGATGAACGCTGTCATGCCGGTGGAGCGGTACCTCGACCTGCGCGATCCCTGGGTGGCCTCGGCGCACGTGTGAGGCCGCGCCGCTGCGCCGTCGTCGGAGAATGACTGAAGTCGGCGCATGTCGCGCCGATCTACTCCGAGGATGGGAACGCCGTCGGGACGACCCGCACTCGGATACAGCGCCCACGCCACCGCGCAGCTGGCGGCGTTCGCGACTGCCCGCGGGCGCCGGGTACCCCGCGACGGTGCCCCGGACCGTTCCGAGGAGTCCGGGGCATGGAATGCGCTCGGTCTCCTCGTGGGCTCTGTGATCGTCGCCGCCATCTGCCTCGTGGCGGTCGGGACCAACGCGCAGACCACACCCACCGGCGGATTGCTCACGGCCGTACCCAGCGACGCCGCGTTCGGCACCGCAGTGCGCAACGCGCTCGACGACATGCACCCCTACGAGTCGGCTTCGCAGGCCGCCGACCTGCCCGACCCCGACTCCTGGGCCGACGAGTTCGTGTCGATGGCGGTGCAACCGAGCCTCGCTCGCCTCACGGCGACGACGCCGCCGGCGCATCTGCGTGCGCCGACGAAGGCGGCCGTCTCAGCGCTGGAGCGGGTCGAGGACGAGCTCGGTGGCTACCGGATCTGCCGCGCCAAGGGCGGGGACTGCTCCACCCAGCGCCGTGGCTTCGATCATGCGATCGACGAGGCCTACAGACTGCTCGGCGACCTCTCCCTCTACACCTTCGGCTAGCACGGCCGAAGGACCCGTCGATCCGGGCCTCGCGGCCGGCCAGCCGGCCGGCCGGCCGCGAGGGAGCGGACTAGATGGCGTCGGGCCCGATCTCGCCCGTGCGGATGCGGGTGACGGCGTCGATGTCGGTGACCCAGAGCTTCCCGTCGCCCACGGACCCGGTCCGCGCCGCGTCCGAGATCGCCTTGACGGCACGGTCGACGTCCATGACGTCCACCAGCACCTCGAGCTTGATCTTGGGCACGAGGTCCACCTGGTACTCGGTGCCGCGGTACACCTCGGTGTGACCACGCTGGCGCCCGAAGCCCTTCACCTCCGTGACCGTCATACCTGTGACGCCCATGCCCTGCAGCGAGTCCTTGACGTCGCCGAGCTTGTGCGGTTTCACGATCGCTGTGACCAACTTCACGTACTCACTCCTCCATTCGTGGTCGGGGCCCGCCGCCCCGACCACCGACAGCTACCTTGGGCGAATCCTGGCTCAGCCTCCCGACGTCGACGTCGAAGACGTGACCAGGCTGCTCGCCGTCGACGTCGCCCCGAGCTCGGCGAAGGAGTATCCCTCCTCCGAGTGCAGCGACAGGTCCAGGCCGCGCTCCTCGTCCTCCTCGGTGACCCTCAGCCCGATCGTGTACTTGATCGCGAGGAGGATGATCGTCGTCAGCACCGCACTCCACACGATCCCGACACCGAGGCCGACGGCCTGCTTGCCCATCTGGGCGAGACCGCCCGCCGTCCCGCCGATGGCGGCGTCCGCCAGCAGCCCGGTGAGCAGTCCGCCGATGATCCCGCCGACCATGTGGACGCCGACCACGTCGAGGGAGTCGTCGTAGCCGAGCTTCGACTTGAGGCCGATGGCGAAGTAGCACAGGACCCCGCACGTGGCACCGATGATGAGAGCCGACTGCACGTCGACGAAGCCTGCTGCCGGGGTGATGCCGACCAGTGCCGCGACACCACCGGATGCGACCCCGAGCGTCGTCGGTTTGCCGTCCTTGATCCACTCCACGATCGCCCACACGACCGCGCCCGTGGCAGCGGAGACCTGGGTCACGAGGAAGGCGTTGACTGCCTGCGGGCTCGCAGAACCGGCGGAGCCGGCGTTGAAGCCCATCCAGCCGAACCACAGGATGCCGGTGCCGAGCAGCGTCATCGTCAGGTTGTGGGGGCGGAATCCGGGTTTTGGCCAGCCCTTGCGCTTGCCGATGATGATCGCTGCCACGAGGGCTGCCACGCCGGCGTTGACGTGGATCACGGTCCCACCGGCGAAGTCGAGCACCCCCCACTTGTTCAGGAAGCCGTTGCCGACGTCCCAGACCCAGTGGGCGAGGGGCGAGTAGACCAGCAGCGACCACACGGCCACGAAGATCGCGAAGGCGCTGAACTTCATGCGCTCGGCGAAGGCGCCCGTGATCAGCGCGGGGGTGATGACCGCGAACGCGAGCTGGAACACGACGTTGACCGCCTCGGGCAGGTGCGCGCTCCCGTAGTCGACGGCGATGCCGTTGAGGAACAGGTGGTCGACTCCACCGAGGAACGGGCTGCCACCGCCACCGAAGGCGATCGAGTAGCCCGCCACGATCCAGACGATCGTGATGATCCCCATGCACCAGAAGTTCTGCATGAGCACCGAGAGGACGTTCTTGGAACGCACCATGCCCCCGTAGAACAGGGCAAGCCCAGGTGTCATGAACAGCACGAACGCTGTCGCGGTGAGCATCCACGCGATGTCACCTGGATTCCAGAGGGCCTCTTCCATCATCAACTCCCTGTCGGTCGCCGTCACCACGCCGTCCGCCTGGCAGGCCTTCCCGTCGAAGGCCCGGCGCTGAAGCGGGTTGGCGACACAGTAGAGAGGGCGCGTTTGCCGTCGGTTTCACCAGGATGACCGCTCGGTTTCGCGTTTGTTTCCGGTTTGTTACCGAGCCGGGGCGCTGAGAGACACCCGGGTCCCCGAACCTGGGCGGGACCACACGTCGGCGCGTCCACCGGCGGCGGCCATCGGCGCGCAGACGTCACGTTGGAGGCCGCGGCTGGCGTTCGCGGGATCGAAGCCGGCACCGTCGTCGACGACCGTGACGACCACCCCGCCTGCGCCGTCGGAGCGCGTGCACACCTCGGCGCGGGTGACTCCAGCGTGCTTGCAGACGTTGGTCAGCGCCTCACGAACCGCGATGACGAGCGCTGCGCACTGCTCCGCATCAGGCTCGGGTGCACGAACGTCGCCGCGGAGGCGCACCTCGAGACCCAACCCCGCGAACTCGGCGACCAGGCCCTCGAGCGCGTCCTCGAGCCCGGTCTCGGGTGTGCCAGGGCCGTCACCGTCGATGGCGGCCCGCAGGTAGCTCGACTCGCGGGCGGCGTGCGCGCGCAGGTTCTCGGCCGAGACCTCCCACTCACCGGCGACCATCTCGAGGACCTGCAGGGCGTGCTGGTGGATGAGTCGATGCTGGGCGTCGCGTTCGTGCTGCACCGCGAGCTCGGTGCGCAGCTCCTCGAGGCGGTCGCGATCAGCGGCTCTGCGCAGCGCACTGCGCTCGAGACGATCGGCGTTGAGCCGGACCGCACGCCGCAGGGCGCGGGCGGTGGCGAAGAACGAGCCGGCCGCCGCGACGACGGGTTCCCATGTGCTCAGGGTCTTCTGCTTGTTGGAGAGGACCGTGGCGACGGTGCCGGCCGCGGTGGTGCCCAGCATGCCCGCGGGAAGCGATGCGGTGAGCGCCTGGAACGAGGCCGACCCGATCACGAGGCTGACCACGAAGGCGCTCACCACCTGAGGGTCTCCGGCCTGGCCTGCAAGTGCGAGGGCGGCAACCGTGCCCACGGTGTCGACGGCACCGACGAGCGGTTCGGGTTCGGCGTCGGCACGGGTGATGCGCTGGGACAGCCACGCGAGCTCGGTGATGGTGGTGACGGCCGCCGCGACGGCCCAGGCGGGGTGCTTCATCAGCCGGCGACGTCTGAGCATCGAGCTGAGCGCCGGGGCCAGCGCGGCCGCGCGGGCGGCGACGGCGAGGGTGGCGCACACGCGCCAGCCGCTCATGACAGGCCAGGACTCGTCGTTGTCCTCGCCCTCGGGGTGGAGCCCCCCGCCCGATTCCACAGCACTTCGGCTCACCCTGGGCCGAAATCTAAGTTGCGGTCCGCTTCGCGTCCATAGGCAGTTGTGCCTGGTCAACGGATGTGGGATCTGCCGGCAGCGGCCTGAGCAGCGTCCACGTTGGGCACTGCCGAGACCTCCGGCAGTACGATGTGGGCCCGGGTTTGCCGCCCGTTCCGTTCCTCTCCGTGGGGGGTCTCATGTCGAACCCAGTCATCGTCGGTGGTGCGCGCACCCCGATCGGGAAGATGCAAGGTGCCCTTGCGGGCTTCAGCGCTGCGGACCTCGGCGGGTTCGCGATCAAGGGTGCGCTCGAGCGTGCAGGTGTGGCGCCCGAGGCGATCGACTACGTCATCATGGGTCAGGTCCTGACAGCCGGTGCCGGCCAGAACCCGGCGCGCCAGGCTTCGGTCAACGCCGGTATCCCGATGACCACCCCCGCCGTCGGGATCAACAAGGTCTGCCTCTCGGGGACCGACTCGATCGCGCACGCGGCGCAGCTCGTCCGCCTCGGCGAGGCAGAGGTCGTCGTCGCCGGCGGACAGGAGTCGATGACCAACGCGCCCTACGTGCTCCCCGACGCCCGCGCCGGCTACCGCCTCGGTGACGGGACCGTCGTCGACTCGATGATGTACGACGGCCTCACCTGCGCCCTCGACCGCAAGTCCATGGGGCTCGCGACCGACGAGTACAACAGCCGCTACTCGTTCGGGCGCAAGGAGCAGGACGACTGGGCTGCACGCAGCCACGAGCTCGCCGCCAACGCGCAGAAGACCGGTGTCTTCGACGACGAGATCGTCCCCGTCGAGGTTCCCCAGCGCAAGGGCGACCCCGTCGTCGTCGACGCCGACGAGGGTGTGCGTCCGGGGACCACGGCCGACACCCTCGCGAAGCTGCGTCCCGCCTTCACCAAGGACGGCACCATCACCGCCGGCAACGCGTCGCAGATCAGCGACGGTGCCTGCGCCGTGGTCGTCACGAGCGCCGAGCGCGCCGCTGCGGAGGGCTGGGCGGTGCTCGGCGAGATCGTCGCGCACGGTTTCGTGGCCGGTGAGGACCCCTCGCTGCACTCGATGCCGGCGCGGGCGATCCAGCAGGCGCTCGGCAAGGCCGGTCTCGGTGTCGGCGACGTCGACCTGTGGGAGGCGAACGAGGCGTTCGCCGCGGTCACCCTTGCGGCGCTCGTCGACCTCGAGCTCGACGCCGACGTGATGAACGTCAACGGTGGCGCGATCGCGATGGGCCACCCGATCGGTGCCTCCGGTGCCCGCATCGTCCTGCACGCCCTGCTCGAGCAGCGCCGCCGCGGCGGCGGGCTGATCGCCGCCGGGATCTGCGGCGGCGGTGGCCAGGGCGAGGCGCTCCTCGTGCGCGCCGTCTGACCCAAACGCGGGCAATCCATCCCGTCAGCGGGTCATGCTGCCCGCGTTTGGCTAGACGGCGTGGCGGCCGGCGAGGGCGCGGCCGAGCGTGATCTCGTCGGCGTACTCGAGGTCACCGCCCACCGGCAGGCCCGAGGCGATGCGCGAGACGGACACGCCCTCCAACGGTGCCAGCTCCCGCGCGAGGTAGGCCGCTGTCGCCTCGCCGTCGACGGTCGGGTTCACGCACAGGATCACCTCGGTGACCGCGGCGGCGCGGACGCGGTCGAGGAGCTCGGCGAGGTGGAGGCGCTCGGGGGTGATCCCGTCCAGCGGGCTGAGGGCGCCGCCGAGGACGTGGTACAGGCCTGTGAACTCCTGGGTGCGTTCGACCGCGATCACGTCGCGGGGCTCCTCGACGACGCAGATGACCTTCGGGTCGCGGCGCGGGTTCTGGCAGATGCGGCACAGTTCGCCGGCGGCGACGTTGTGGCAGCGCGAGCAGAACCCGACCTTCTCCTTGACCTGCACCAGCGCGTCGGCAAGGCGGAGGACGTCGGTCTTCTCCGCCGAGAGGAGGAAGAAGGCGAGCCGCTGCGCCGACTTCGGCCCGATGCCGGGCAGTCGGGCGAGCTCGTCGATGAGGTCCTGGACCGGGCCTTCGTACACGCCCTACCCGAGCCCGCCGAGCAGGTCGCCCATCCCGCCGAGATCGAGCCCGGCGGTGGCGCCACCGAGGCGCTCGTCGGCGATGTCCTTCGCCTTGCGCAGGGCCTCGTTCACGCCCGCGACGACGAGGTCCTGGAGCATCTCGACGTCGTCGGGATCGACAGCCTCGGGCTCGATCGTGACCCGTAGGACCTCTTGGCGGCCGTTGACGACGACGCTCACCATCCCGCCGCCGGCCGTGGCCTCGACCTCGGTGTCGGCGAGCTCCTCCTGGGCGGCCTGCATGTCCTCCTGCATCTGCTGCACCTGGGCGAGCATCTGCTGCATGTTGGGCTGACCGCCGCCTCTGGGGCCGCCACCGCCACCACCACCTTGGGGACGCGGGCGCGGCTTGCGGGGTTTCTTCGACTTCGGCACGGCGTCACTGGGGCTCGCGGCGCTCGACGACCTCTCCGCCGAGCTCGGAAGTAACCAAATCTAACACCGAGCTGAGACCACCCCCGGGAGCCTCCGGAGCCGCCGCCCCCGCCGGGAGCGGCTCGTCGTCGAACTCGTCGTCGGCGTCGCCGCCGGCTTCGCTGCCGGGTCGCCCACCGGGCCCACGGGCAGGGCCCGCTGCGCCGGCGTCGGCCCCCGCGAGGTGGAGGCGGGCGCCGAAGACCGCCTCGCACGCTGTCGCGAACTCGTCCTGGGCCTTGGTCGCGTTCGTGCGGTGGAACTCGGCGGCGAACGCGACCGTGACCGTGTCGCCCTCAACGGCAACCGGGACGCTGCCGTGGTAGTACGCGAGCAAGCGCGG
>JAIBAC010000144.1 GCA_019695375.1 Acidimicrobiia bacterium | reverse complement strand
GGCCACCACATGCTCCAAAACCGCCGTTGTGGCCGCCGGACGCTCCAACCCCTAGGGCGTTGGGCCGCACGTCGGGCAGAATCAGGAGATGTTCACCGGCATCATCGAAGAGGTCGGCCGCGTCGAGGCGATCGAGCACCTCGACGAGGGAGCGCGCCTAGTCGTCGCTGCGGATTCGGTTGCCGGTGACGCGGGCATCGGGGACTCGATCGCGGTGAACGGCTGCTGCCTGACGGTGACGGCGCTGGCGGAGGGGGCCAAGGGGTTTGCGGCCGACGTGATGTCGGAGACGCTGCGTGTCACGAGCCTCGGCGACCTCGACGCGGGCAGTCCCGTCAACCTCGAGCGGGCGCTGCGTGCCGGCTCCCGCCTCGACGGTCACGTGGTGCAGGGCCACGTCGACGGCGTCGGCTGTGTCCGCAGCCTCGAGGTCGAGCGCAACGCCACGACGGTCTGGGTGGACGCACCGCCGTCGGTCCTCCGGTACTGCGTGCCCAAGGGCTCGGTCGCGATCGAGGGCATCTCGCTCACACTCGTCGACGTCGACGACGCGGGTTTCAGCGTGTCGATCATCCCCCACACGTGGGAGGTGACCAACCTCTCGTCCAAAGCGGTGGGCGACGCGGTCAACCTCGAGGCCGACGTCCTCTCGAAGTACGTCGAGGCGCACGTGCGGAGGCTCGCCGGCGAGTCCGGGGGTGAGCCATGACCGACACGATCGCGTTCGCGACCATCCCCGAGGCCATCGGCGAGATCGCCGCGGGCCACATGGTGATAGTCGTCGACGACGCCGACCGCGAGAACGAGGGTGACCTCGTGTGCGCGGCCGACCTCTGCAGCGCCGACCACGTCAACTTCATGGCGACCCACGGCCGCGGCCTCATCTGCACCCCGATGACCGGTGAGCGCCTCGACGACCTCCAGATACCGCAGATGGTGATGGACAACACCGACAGCCACGGCACCGCCTTCTGCGTTGCCGTCGACCACGTCGGCAACTCCACGGGGATCTCCGCCGTGGACCGCGCGCAGACGATCCAGGCGCTGATCGACCCCGACAGCAAGCCGGCCGACTTCCGCCGCCCCGGCCACACCTTCCCCCTGCGGTACCGCGAAGGCGGTGTGCTGCGCCGAGCCGGCCACACGGAGGCGTCGGTCGACATGGCGAGGATGGCCGGCCGTTTCCCCGCCGCCGTCATCTGCGAGATCATGCATCCCGACGGGACGATGAGCCGGTTGCCGGACCTCGTGGCGTTCGCGCGCGAGCACGGGCTCAAGATGTGCACCATCGCCGACCTGATCAAGTTCCGGCGCCAGTCGGAGCGTCTCGTCGTGCGCACGGGCGAGGCGACCGTCGCCACCGAGTTCGGGCCGTTCCGTGCCGTCAGCTACCGCAGCGTCCTCGACGACATCGAACACCTCGCCCTCGTCCGCGGCGACGTCGGTGCGAACCCCGGTGCGCTGGTGCGGGTCCACAGCGAATGCCTCACGGGCGACGTGTTCGGCAGCAAGCGCTGCGACTGCGGGCTGCAGTTCCGTGAGGCCCTGCGGCGCATCGCGGAGGAGGGCGTCGGCGTGCTGCTCTACTTCCGCGGCCACGAAGGGCGAGGGATCGGGCTCATGCACAAGCTTCGGGCGTACGCGTTGCAGGAGCAGGGCCGCGACACGGTCGAGGCCAACCTCGAGCTCGGCTTCGCGCCGGACCAGCGAGACTACGGCATCGGCGCTCAGATCCTCGTCGACCTCGGTGTGCGCAGCATGAGGCTGCTCACGAACAATCCCCGAAAGAGGGCCGGCATCGAGGGGTACGGGCTGCAGATCGTCGGTCGCGAGCCGCTGGTGACTGAGCCGAATCCCGAGAACATCAGGTACCTGCGAGCGAAGCAGGCCAAACTCGGCCACCTGCTGGACGGCTACGCGGGTCTCGACGGCTACGATGACGCCGCTCGAGAGGAGTAGCCGGTGCAGGTGATCGAGGGCATGTTGGCGGGCGAAGGGATGCGCGTCGGCATCGTCGCGTCCCGCTTCAACTCCGCGATCGTCGAGCACCTCGTCGACGGGGCGGCCGACACCCTGCGCCGACATGGCGTGGGCGACGCCGACATCACGCTCGTGTGGGCACCGGGTGCCTTCGAGCTGCCGGTGCTCGCCCTCGAGCTCGCAGAGACGGGTGCCGTCGACGCGGTCGTCTGCCTCGGCGCCGTGATCCGCGGTGCGACCGACCACTACGCGTACGTGGCGGGCGAAGCCGCCAAGGGCGTGGCCGACGTGGCCCGGTCCACGCGGGTGCCCGTCATCTTCGGGATCCTCACGACCGACACCATCGAACAGGCTGTCGAGCGGGCCGGCACCAAGGCCGGCAACAAGGGCGCAGACTGCGCTCTATCGGCGATCGAGGCAGTCAACGTGCTGCGGGAGATCCGCCGGCTCGCCAAGCCCTGACCCCGGACCGATTCTTCACACGGAGCTCGAAATGACAGAAGACCCGAACAGCGCGCGCCTGCGCATCGTCATCCCGAAGGGGAGCCTCGAGGCCAAGACGTTGCAGCTCTTCGAGGACGCCGACCTCGCGGTGCTGAGGTCGTCGGATCGTGAGTACCGCGCTCAGATCGACGACCCCCGCATCGAGGAGGTCCGGATCCTGCGTCCGCAGGAGATCGGCAAGTACGTCGAGGAGGGCATCTTCGATCTCGGCATCACCGGTCGCGACTGGATCGAGGAGTGGCAGTCCGACGTGGTCACGGTGACGGAGCTGCCGTTCAGCCGCGCGACCCCGCGTCCGACGCGCACGGTGCTCGCGGTGGCGCGCGACTCGGGGGTCGAGCGGGCCGAGGACCTGCCCGACGGCGCCAAGATCTCGACGGAGTTCCCCGAGATGACGCGGCGCTACTTCGACGAGATCGGCAAACCGGTCCGCATCTACATGAGCTACGGCGCGACCGAGGCCAAGGTGCCCGACATCGTCGACGCGATCGTCGACATCACCGAGACCGGCTCGTCGCTGCGCAAGGCCGGGATGGTCATCGTCGCTGAGCTGTGCCGCAGCTATCCGGAGCTGGTCGCCAACAAGGCAGCGTGGGCCGATCCCGCCAAACGCCGCGCGATCGAGGAGATCACGATCCTGCTGCGCGGCGCCATGGATGCCCGCGGCAAGGTGCTGCTCAAGCTCAACGTCGGTGCAGACGGTCTCGAGGCAGTCCTCGGCGTGCTCCCGTCGATGAAGTCGCCCACCGTCAACGAGCTCGCGCACGCGTCGGGCTTCGCGGTCGAGACGGTCGTCGCGAAGCGGGAGATCAACACCCTGATCCCGAGCCTCAAGGCTGCCGGCGCCACCGACCTCGTCGAGGTCCCCGTCACCAAGATCGTGCCCTAGTCGCGTTCTCGGCGCGCTTGCGGACACCGGAACGGTTCTCGGCGCGCCAACGGCATCATGGTGCCGTCTGCGCGCCGAGTCCGGTGTTCGCGTCCGTGTCCGCGCCGGGTTCCCCGCGCGGGGCGGCGGCCACGAGCGCTGTGCAGGCGAGCAGCACGACGAGGGCGAGGGAGACGGCCTCGCCCCACGCGTCGCCCGTCCCGAGGGTGGACAGGTGTGACACGTGGTACACGAAGTGGGGGAGCGCCACGACGAGCGACGCTCCGGCTGCGGCGCGGACGAGCACGACCGTCGGACGCACCGCGGCCACCACCAGGACGAGACAGAGCGCCAGGTTGAGCTGGCCGACGTCGCGCACGAGGTGCTCGTTGAAGGGTCCGTCGACGGAGATCCAGACGCGGCCGAACCCGGGGAAGCTCGCGTAGAACGACGCCGGCCAGAACGCCGCCCACACGCCGACTATGGCGTCGGGGATCGCGAGCAGCACGAGACATGTGCGTGCGAGGCGCTCGGACCTCATCGTCGCGTCCGTTCGACCGCGAGGCGCCACGCCTCACCACTCGAGCCGATCTGTGGCGTCCAGCCTGTCGCCGCCTTGAACGCGGCGTTGGCGATCCGCTGCGACCGCGCCAGGTATCCGGCACCTATGCGGCTCACGGCGTAGGCGGGCATCGGCTTGAGGCGTGACCTCCCCAAGGCCGCTGCCACGGCCGCGCAGCACTCGCCCCTCGTCTGCGGCTCGTCGACGGCAACGTTGTACGTCCCCGAAGGGGCAGTCAGTGCGGAGACCACGGCTGCAGCCGCGTCGTCGAGCCAGATCGTGGAGATGTAGCCCTCGGGTGGGCCGAAGCACGGCCCCCGCCCGAGTCTGGCGCCGCGACGGGCGTCGGCGGTCGTCGACGCATCGGGACCCACGAACATCGCCATGCGCAGGACCACACCGCGTGCACCGGCTCCCGCGAACCTCGCGGTCTCCCGCTCCGCCGCAACCGTCGCGGCCAGCACCGGTGAGTCGTCGCCGTAGGGGACCGACTCGTCGATCCAGCGGTCGCCGCAGTCCTGGTAGCCGAACGTGATCGACGGGAACACGAACGTCGACGCCCCGTTCGCGAGAGCGGCGTCCACGAGCAGGGGGGTGGCCGTGTCGCGGATGCGGTCGTTCTCCCGCCACGCCTTCGCGCGCCAGCCACGTGCGGCCCGAGGGATCTTGGTCGCGAGATGCAGGACGGCGTCGGCGCCGGCGGTCGCGGCCATCAGCGAGTCCGCGTCGAAGAGGTCACCTGCGCACGGCGTCGCCCCGACGGCCCTCAGCGCGACCGTGTTGGCGTCGCTGCGTGCGAGCCCGATCACGTCGTCGCCGCGCTCGACGAGGGTTGCGACGACGCGCCTGCCGAGCACGCCGGTGGCCCCGGTCACGAACACCTTCATCGCCCTACTCCTCTCTCGTGTTCACCGACTCGCGCATCCACGTGAGCGACTTCGAGACGGTCTCGGGATGCAGGTTCGGCAGCACCCGTTCGTTGAGGTCGGCGATCGTGACCGATGCCAGGGAGGCGCGCCACGCGGCCTCGGCGTCGGCCATGGCGGCGTGGATCGCGCAGCGGCTCGTGTAGTGGCGCCGGTCCACGGCGCACGGGCCTTGCTGGCGGATCTCCGCGCACCGGAACGCAGGCGTGGACCCGTCCACCGCTAAGACCACGTCGAGCATCGTGATCTCGTCTGCGGGCCGTGCGAGGCGGTAGCCGCCCCGCGGCCCCGGCACCGCCTCCAGGGTTCCGCTGCGCGCAAGCGCCTGCAGGTGTTTGGCGAGGTAGGGGGCCGGGAGATCGTGGAGCTCGGCGAGCTTGGCCGCCGGGAGCGTCCACCCGGTGGGCAGCGTCGCGAGCACCGACGTGGCGTGCAGCGCCCATTCGACTCCTTCGCTCATCCGCACATAACACGGATATCACATATCGCAGATAGTGTCCATCCGCAATTGCGGGAGGTCGCGGTCCGAAGCCCTATCGTCTGGTCGATCAGCGGGGGGGATGGGAGTGCGGAGGCTCGGGCTCGTACTGGCGGCCGTGGTGTGGGTCGCGGCCGGCGTTGCTGTGACGCCGCCGGCGTCGGCGTCGGCGCCGCCTGCGGCGGATGCCAGGCTCACGTTCGGGGACACGGGGTCGGCCCGCGTCGGCAGGATTGGGCCCTTGCCCTACGACGGCCGTGCGGGTGTGGTGTTCGCGAGCCTGACGGATGCCGGCGATGGCCGTTTCGCACTGCATGCCGCGTCCGGCGACGTGTCGTTCGCGCCTGTCAGGCTCATGCCGCACCTGCCGTTCGTGCCGCTGGCGATCGACGTCGTCCCGATGGCGCTCGACGGCGAGATCGACCTCTGCGCAGGCTCGGTGCGCCTCGAGCTCACCGCCGGCCTGCAGCCGAGCTTTGCTCCCCATGTCAGCGTGCGCACCACCGTCGAGCTGGTCAGCACCGCTGCGATCGACGCGTTCGGGACCGTGCCCGTCGCCGGCACCGCCGGTCTGGCCGGGACCGGCAACAGGCTCGTCGACTCGCTCCTCGGGCTGCCGGGGCCGCTCGAGCTCGTTCTGCCCCTGCACCTCGATCTCCCCGCCGACACCCCACACCGCTGCGCGGCTGAGCAGCCCGGTACCGGCTCCGGCGCGGTGCGGATGGTCGTCCTCGCGTCGAGCCGGCTGCTGATCTCGCGGTTCCCGCCGTTCCCCTACGACGGCAAGGGTTCCGGCGGCACCGGAACCGCTCGCGACGTGGCCGTGGGCCGCTACGACGTCGCCTTCGCGGGGAGCGATCTGTCGATCCCGCCGGTGCGTCTCGTACCCGGCCTCGATGCGATCCGCGTCGACATCATCACAGACGGCATCGCAGGCACCGTCGACACCGGCACAGGTGCTGTCGACCTCGCGTTCGACGCCTCGTTCCAGCCCGCCGTCGGCAACTACCGACCCAGCCCGATCAGCGTCGTCACCGATCTCACCACGGGCGAGTCGAGCGGCTACTTCCGGCACGTCACCGGAGACCCGATGGACGCCTGGGGCGACGTCCACCTCGTCGGCGTCGCCCAGGTCCCCAGGACCGGCGACGTCCTGGTCGACTGGCTGCTGGCGCTGCCGACCGACGCCGTCGCCGACCTGCGCGTCCACCTCGACATCGCCGGCGGCCGCTGACGCAGGTGGGCATGGGGCGTCGCGTGCGCTCAGCCCGAGGCGAGGAACTCGAGGACGTAGGGCCCGATCACGTCGAGGGGTGGCACGTCCGGGAGGAGCTCGCCGCCGAGGGCCTGCAGCAACCCGAGGGCGCGGCCCCACATGACGACCCCGTTGGGCAGTTGGAACGAGTGGATGTCCCGCATCTGCTCACGCGTCTCGGCGAAGTAGGCCGAGAAGTCCATGTCGGCGACCTCGTTGGGGGCGACGTTCCAGAACCGCGGGTCGAACTGGATGCGGGCGACCTCGCGGATCTTGTCGATCTCCTCCGGCGCGACGAAACCTGCGTCGACCATCGACTGCGCGTAGGCGTCGACGTCACGGGCGACGACAGCGACCATGTTGCGCCGGATCGCGTCGCGCACCACCGGGTCGATGCGCTTGTTCATCCCGAAATCCAGGATCACGATCCGTCCCCGAGCGTCCACGAAGAGGTTCCCGGGGTGAGGGTCGGCGTGGAAGATCCCGTCGCGGAAGATCTGGTGCATGAACAGCCTGGCGCACAGGCGAGCTGTCTCGTCGACGTCGATGCCGGCGGCCTCGAGCTCCCCTCGATGGGTGATCTTGGTGCCGGGCGTGTACTGCATCGTGAGCACCCGCCGCGTCGTGAAGTCCCAGTACACCTCGGGGATCACGAAGCGGTCGTCGAACTCGGGCGCCTTCGCGAGGTTCGCGGCGACGACCTCCGAGGTGCGCCCTTCCTGCAGGTAGTCCATCTCACCCTCGATGGACTCGAGCAGCTCGGCGAAGAGCTTGCGCGTGTCGACGTAGGTGAAGAAGTTGAACGCCCACAAGCCGAAGCGGGCCACGGCCATGTCGACCGCGAGCGCCTTCTCGATGCCCGGGTACTGCACCTTGACAGCCACCTCGCGCCCGTCGCGCAGGACGCCGTAGTGGACCTGGCCGATCGACGCGGCCGCGATCGGGTCGGGGTCGAATGTCGCGAAGACATCCTCGGGCGCACGACCGAGCTCCGCCGTGATCTGCGCCCGGACCTCGTCATAGGGATGCGGGGCGACGCGGTCCTGGAGCTTCGACAGCTCGTCGGTGATCTCGTGGGGCACGAGGTCGGAGCGGAGGCTGCCGAGCTGGCCGATCTTGATCAGGCCACCCTTGGAGCGCTCCGCCGCCCGTACGAACGTGCGCCCGAAGCCGGTGCAGAGCCACCCGAGCAGCCGCCGCGACAGGCGGCCGCGCTTGTGCAGCGAGACCGCGACGAAGACCAGGAACGCATAGGCGAGCAGGAAGAGCCCGATGACGGCGCGGACGGCGAGCTCGCCGCGGCCGGCCTCGGGAGCGCGGACGTCGCGGCCGGCGACCATCAGCTCCCGTCCGCGGACGGCTCGTCTCCGGCAGACGCTGCGCCCTCCTGGCCTTCGCCGCCGCCGGACTGCGCTTCGTCCTCGAGGCGGGTGGCCTCGACGAACA
>JAIBAC010000143.1 GCA_019695375.1 Acidimicrobiia bacterium | reverse complement strand
GCCTCGATGATCTCGTCGTCGGCAGCCTCGATCCCGCTGCCCAAGCGGGCGGCCACGGCAGTCAGGTTGCGGATGCGTCCGTGGCAGTCGAGCAACGCGGGCTCGACACCGTCCACGCCCTCCTCACGACGTCCGACCTGGAAGCGCATCGTCCGAGCGTAGGCCGCGCACGCGCCGAACCCGCGAGTCCGTCGGCTCTCCGCTCATGTAACGTGCCGGGCGATGTCCGAGAACGGGGCCAGTCCCGACGCCGGCGAGGCACCCGCCTCGTACAACTTCCTGCAGGAGATCGTGGCGGCCGACGTCGCGGCAGGGTCGCACGGTGGCCGTGTGGTCACGCGGTTCCCGCCTGAACCCAACGGCTACCTCCACATCGGTCACGCCAAGTCGATCGTCCTCAACTTCGGGCTCGCCGCGATGTCACCGCACGGGCATTGCAACCTGCGCTTCGACGACACGAATCCCGAGACGGAGGAGACCGAGTTCGTCGAAGCCATCGAGGACGACGTGCGCTGGCTCGGATACGACTGGGGCGACGCCGAGTACTACGCGTCCGACTACTTCGAGCGCCTCTACGCCTTCGCCGTGGCCCTCGTGGAGAAGGGCCTCGCCTACGTAGACAGCCAGTCGCCTGAGGACATCCGCGAGAACCGCGGCGACTTCCACCGCCCCGGCAGCGACAGCCCCTACCGCGATCGCTCCGTGAGCGAGAACCTCGACCTGCTCGCACGCATGCGTGCCGGCGACTTCGACGAGGGCGACTGCGTCCTGCGGGCCCGCATCGACATGGCCCACCCCGACGTGCTCATGCGCGATCCGCTCATCTACCGGATCCGCAAGGCACCTCACCACCGCACCGGCACCGCGTGGGCGATCTACCCGATGTACGACTTCGCACATCCCCTCTCCGACGCTATCGAAGGCGTCACACACTCGGTGTGCACACTGGAGTTCCAGAACAACCGCGCCCTGTACGACTGGTTCGTGGCGAACTGCGAACCCCCCGCCGAGCCGCACCAGTACGAGTTCGCACGCCTCGACCTCAGCTACACGGTCCTGTCAAAGCGCAAGCTGCAGCAACTGGTCGCCGGCGGCCACGTGGACGGTTGGGACGACCCCCGCATGCCGACCCTCGCAGGGCTGCGCCGCCGCGGCGTGCCGCCCGCGGCGATCCGCGAGTTCTGCGAGACGATCGGGGTCGCCAAACGCGACAACCTCGTCGACGTCGCGTTGCTCGAGCACGTGGTCCGCGACCACCTCAACGCGGACACACCGAGGATGATGGCGGTCCTGCGCCCGCTGCGGGTCGTGATCGAGAACTGGGACGACGGCCGCGTCGAACTGCTGCGCTGCCCGCTCGACCCCGACGACCCCGACGGCGCCGCCCGCGACGTGCCGCTCAGCGGCGTGCTCTACGTGGAGCGCGACGACTTCGCGGCGGACCCGCCCAAGAAGTGGTTCCGCCTCGCACCTGGACGCGAGGTGCGCTTCCGCTACGCCTGCCTGTTCACGTGTACAGATGTCGTGACCGATCCCGGTACCGGTGAGGTCGTCGAGCTGCGCGGGACCTGGGACCCCGAGTCCCTGGGCGGAGCGGCCCCTGACGGCCGGCGCGTGCGCGGGACCCTCCACTGGGTCTCGGCCGCGCACGCCGTCGACGCCGAGGTGCGCCTCTACGACCGCCTCTTCACGACGGCGGACCCCGGCGCCGCCGACGACTTCCTCGCCCACCTCAATCCCGAGTCGCTCGAGACGATCCACGCCGCGAAGCTCGAACCGGCCCTCGCCACGACCAATGCCGGCGAACGCGTGCAGTTCGAGCGCCTCGGCTACTTCTGCGCCGACCCCGATCGTGACCGCCTCGACAGGCCCGTGTTCAACCGCACCATCGGGCTGCGCGACACGTGGGCGAAGATCGCGACCAAGAGCTGACCAAGACAGGAGACTGCCCCGATGAGTCCGAACGAACGCACGCGACCGCGGCGAGGTCGGAGACAGGTCTGCGCCGGCACGCTCTTGACAACTGCTGCGCTCGCTGCCGGTCTGCTGTCGGCCTGCTCGTCGTCGACCTCGGAGCCGGCCGCGTCGCAGACGACGACGACGGCGTCGTCCCGGCTCGAGGACGTCAAAGAGGCCTACACCTTCTCCAGCGCCAAGGTGGAGGTCGAGACGTCTGAGGGGTCGTTCACCGCGACCACGCTCGACCCCACCGACGACAGCGGCTACGACCCCGCCGACGAAGGCTCCCTCGAGGTGACCGAAGCCGACGGCAAGGGCGTCATCATCACATGGGACGCCGGCACCGAGCCTGACGTCGACAACGCGTTCGTGCGCGTCGATCTCGGCAAGACACCGGACATGCAGTACCCCGACATGGTGCACACCCAGTGCCGGGTCACCGTGCCGACACGCACACCCGACGAGGTGGCGGGCTCGTTCACGTGCAAGGACCTCCCCAACTTCGACGACCCGGACAAGACGCTCGCCGCGGCGAAGGGAACCTTCAGCGCGCATCGTTGACAGCCGTCTGGCACTGCTGCCCGGCCGTGTAGTTGAGTGATTCGAATCCCGACTTCATCGAGCCGCCGCATGCGCACATCCGAGAACGGCAAGGACGTCTCGGCGTCACCGCGACGCTGGTGGATCCTCGTGATCCTGTGCCTGAACCTCGTCCTCGTCGTCGCCGCGAACTCGTCGGTGAACGTGGCACTGCCGACGATGGTCGACGAGCTCGGCGCGTCCCAGACACAGCTCCAGTGGATCGTCGACGCGTACGCGATCGTCTTCGCCGGCCTCCTACTACCGATGGGCGCGATCGCCGACCGCTTCGGGCGCAAGGGCACCATGCAGACCGGCCTCGTGATCTACGGGCTCGCGGCGCTGTGGGCATCGGGCGCCAACGACGCGACCACAGTCATCGTCGCGCGTGCGTTCATGGGCATCGGCGCCGCAGCTGTGATGCCGTCGACGCTGTCGATCCTCACGAACGTGTTCCCGCCACACGAGCGGCAACGGGCGATCTCGATCTGGGCGGGCTTCGCCGGCGCCGGCGCCGCCATCGGCCCCGTGGCGAGCGGTTGGCTCCTGACCCACTACTGGTGGGGGTCGGTGTTCCTCATCTCCACCGTCATCGCGGCCGGCGCACTCGTCGTCGGGTTCCTGATCGTGCCGACGTCGAAGGACCCGAACTCGACACCGCTCGACCCGCTGGCAGGGCTGCTGTCGACTGTGGGATTCGCCACGTTGCTCTTCGGCATCATCGAGGGACCCGAGCGTGGCTGGACCGACCCGCTCACGCTCGCGTCGTTCGTGACCGCTGTGGTCGGCCTGACGGCCTTCGTGCTGTGGGAGCGACGCCGCAGCGACCCGATGCTCGACATGAGGTTCTTCTCGAACCCGCGCTTCAGCGTCGGTGCCGCGGTCATCGCGTTCACGTTCCTGTCGATGTTCGGCATGCTGTTCCTGCTGACGCAGTACCTGCAGTTCGTGAAGGCGTACTCGCCGCTCAAGGCCGGCGTCGCGATGCTGCCGATGGCGCTCACACTCGTGATCGTGGCGCCGCGCAGCGCTCCCGCGATCGTGCGCTGGGGTCAGCGACGCGTCATCGGTGCCGGACTGCTCACGGTCTGTGCAGGCCTCGGGCTTCTCGGCGTGTTCATCGTGCCCGACCTGAACTACTGGGTGATCGCTCTGTGCCTGATGCTCGTGGCCGCCGGTGTCGGCATGACGACGGCCCCGTCGACGGGGCTGATCATGTCGTCGCTGCCTCTGCGGAAGGCGGGGGTCGGCTCCGCCGTGAACGACACGACACGTGAGGTCGGTGGTGCGGTCGGCGTAGCCGTGCTCGGCTCGATCGTCGGGGTGCTGTACCGATCCGGCCTCGGCGACGCGGCTGCCGCGCTGCCCCCGCAGGCGCTCGAGGCCGCACGGCGCTCGGTGGGCGGCGCCCTCGCCGTCGCCACCGGCATGCAGGGTCAGCTACCCGAGAAGGCCGCAGCCCTGGCGACGACGGCTCGGACGGCGTTCACCGACGGCCTCGCACTCGCACTCACCATCGGTGCCGTGGTCGCGGCGATTGCCGCGGCGGTCGTCTGGCACTTCCTGCGCGGTGTCGAGCTCGACACGTCGCGGACCCAGCCAGGACGGCAGGTCGAAGCGGAGGCGTGAGTCTCAGAGGCGCTCGACGGAGTCGAGGTGGACCACGGCCCGCGACTCCTCGCGTGACGCGGCGAGGTCGACGCGGCCGGTGAGGCGCCACTCCCCCGTCTCGTCGGGATCGACGAGCACCTGCGACACACGCCACACAGAACCGGTCTCCTCGAGCTGGAACCAGTGCGGCCCGCGGGCTTCGGAGTCGGTGCGGATCTCGCCGTGCTCGTCCCGGTACGGCGCCACAGCGGCAGCGAGCCTGGCCGGCGACCAGGCCTCGGCGGACGGGAGCGAGGCCGACAGGTCCTCGAGCCTGCCTACGGCCAGGAGGCGCACCCAGCGGAAGCACTCGTTGCGGACCATGACACGGAACGCCCTGCGGTTGGCGGTCACGTCGGGCGGCGCGGTGCCCGCCGGTTCGGGTTCGAGGGCGGCCTCGAAGGTCTCGGGATGCTGGAGCCGCTCCCACTCGTCGATCAGGCTCGAGTCGACCCCGCGCACCACGGCACCGAGCCACTCGGTGAGGTCGTAGAGATCGTCGGTCTTGGCGTCCTCGGGCACGTTCTGGACGAGCGCCTTGTACGCGTCGCTCAGGTACCGCAGGACGACACCCTCGGAGCCACGCAGGCCGTAGTAGCCGACGTAGTCGCCGAAACCGCCACCCTGCTCGAAGAGGTCGCGGGCGACGGACTTGGGCCGCACGTTCTCGGCGCCGACCCACGGGTGATCGAGGCGCCAGGTGTCGAAGTGGGCGTAGACGAGCTCGGCAAGCGGCTTCGGCCACGTGACCTCGTCGAGGAGCTCGTTGCGCTCCTCGAACGGAACGCCTTCGGCCTTCAGCTCGGCGAGGAGCTGGGTTCTCAGCTTGGCGAGCTGCGCACGCAGGACCGGCATCGGGTTCTCGAGGATGGCCTCCACGACGCTGAGGACGTCGAGGGCGTAGGAGTCCGTGGCCGCGTCCAACCCGCCGAGCGCGTGGAGCAGGAACGGGGACAACGGCTGGTTGAGCGAGAAGTCCGCCTGCAGGTCGAGCACGACGCGAACCGACCTGCCGAGATCGTCGGGTTCGTCGAGACGCTCGATGATGCCGGCGTCGACGAGGGAGCGGTAGATGGCGATCGCGCGTCGGACGTGCCCGCGCACCGCTGCACGGTCGTCGTGGTTGTCGAGCAGCAAGCCCTTGAGAGCACCGCAGCCGTCACCGGGGCGGTCGAGAACGGCGAGCACCATCGCCGGTGTGACGTCGAAGCTCGAGCGCAGGGTCTCGGGCCGGCCCTCCACCAGGCGGGCGAAGGTCTTCTCACTCCAGTGGACGTATCCGAACTCCGGCGGCTTCTTCTTCACGATCTTGCGGCGCTTCTTGGCGTCGTCTCCGGCCTTGGCGAGCGCACGCGCGTTCTCGATCTCGTGCGCCGGTGCCTGCACCCACGCGAACCCCTCGTCGTCGAAGCCCTTGCGGCCGGCACGCCCGGCGATCTGCTGGAAGTCCCGCACCGACAAAACCCTCGTGCGCTCGCCGTCGTACTTGCACAGCTGGGTGAACAGCACGGTCCGGATCGGGACGTTGACACCGACGCCGAGGGTGTCGGTGCCGCAGATCACACGCAGGAGCCCGAGCTCGGCGAGGCGCTCGACGAGGCGGCGGTACTTGGGCAGCAGCCCTGCGTGGTGCACTCCGACGCCGTGGCGGAGAAAGCGCTTGAGGTCCTTGCCGAAGGGGCTGTCGAAGCGGAACGCGCCGGTGTGCTCGCGGATCGCGGCCTTCTGGTCGCGGTCGAGCATCTCGACGCTCGTCAACGCCTGCGCGTGGTCGGTGGCGTCACGCTGGGTGAAGTGCACGACGTAGGCGGGCGTGCGGCCTGTGTCGAGCAGTTCCTGGACCGACTCGTGCAGCGGCGTGGTGCGCCACACGAACTCGAGCGGCACCGGACGCGTGACCGACTGGACCACCGACACATGCCTGCCGGTGCGTCGCTCGAGGTCCTCGGCGATCGTGTTGACGTCGCCGAGGGTCGCCGACATGAGCAGGAACTGGGCGCCGGCGAGCTCGAGGAGCGGCACCTGCCACGCCCACCCGCGGTCGCGGTCGGCGTAGAAATGGAACTCGTCCATGCAGACCCGGTCCACAGGACTGTCGTCGCCGTGACGGAGGACGGTGTTGGCGAGGATCTCCGCGGTGCAGCAGATCACGGGGGCGTCCGCGTTCACCGATGCGTCGCCCGTCAGCATTCCCACGTGCTCGGCACCGATCGTGCGGCAGAGCTCGAAGAACTTCTCCGATACGAGCGCCTTGACCGGTGCCGTGTACCAGGACCGCTGCCCGCCGGCGACCGCCGCGAAGTGCGCGGCGAGCGCTACCAGCGACTTGCCCGATCCCGTCGGGGTGTTGAGGATCAGGTGGTTGCCGGCAAGGACCTCGATGATCGCCTCCTCCTGGGCGGGGTACAGGGTGAGGCCGATGGAATCGCAGTACTCGAGGAAGGCGACGAGCAGTTCGTCGGGGTCGTCGGAGTCGGGGAGGTGTGCTCCGAGTGGGGAGTGGGGCTGTACGGGCATCTGGGCGGTGAGGATACGATCCGGCCGTGGCTTCCCGGCCCCTCGACCACCGCGATCTCGGCGTCACACCGCAGAAGGCCGCCGCCCTGGCGGAGGCGATGGCCGCAGCCGGCGTGCGCGAGTCGGACCTGCGCGAGCGCTTCGTGCTCGGGCGCGGCAAGGGCGGGCAGAAGGTCAACAAGACCGCGAGTGCGTGCCAGCTCACACACGTCCCATCGGGGATCGTCGTCACGTGCAGCAGTGAACGGTCGCGGGCGCTGAACCGCTTTCTCGCTCGACGTCGCCTGGTGGAACGGATCATGCCTGGTGGCGCTGACACCAGCGGGTCGCGCGCTCGGGCGGCGAAGCAGAAGGCGCGCCGGCGGCGACGCTCCCCTAGTAGGGTGCGCCCCGCCATGTATGTGCTCACTGCGACGTATCCCGACATCGAGGCGGCGGCAGCGGCACTCGGCCGTCTCGAGACCGCCGGCCGCGACCTCGACCGCGACGTCGACCTTGTGGACGGCGCGGTCGCAGCGCGGGGTGCCGACGCCAAGGTGCACCTCCACCACCAGAGCAGCCGCAGCACAGGCGCGGGTGCCGTCGGCGGGCTCTTCTGCGGGCTGTTCCTGGCGGCGCTGTTCCCTCCCGCGGCACTTGCCGAGGCGGTCCTGGGGACGGTCGGCGGTGCTCTCGGCGGCCACTTCAGCGGACACGCCGACCGCGAGGAGTTCCGCCAGCTCGCCGCAGGCCTCGAGACGGGCAAGGCAGCCGTGGTCGCGCTCCTCGACGCGGACACGAAGCTGGCCCAGGCACGCGAGGCCGTCGCCGACGCCGAGGCGGTCGCCACCGCTCCCCTGGACGAAGCCGAGGCAGAGCACCTGCGCAAGGCGTTCTGAGTGGAGGGCTCCAAGAGGCGCTTCCGGCTCGGGATCGCACTCCTTGTCGTCAGCTTCCTCCCCTACCTGCTGATGCTCGGCCTCGTCGCCGCGTCGGACGACCAGGGAAGCTGGGTGTGGGTGGTGATGATCCTGTGGGGTGCGAGCCTGGCGCTGTGGTACGTGGGCCTGTTCCTGCTCGGACCAACCGTGTACCGCCAGACCCGCGACAAGGTCAAGGGTTGGATTCCCCACCGCCACGACCACCACGACCCGGCCCCCTGACCTTCCACAAAGGCGCTCGGCGCTTCCTCCTACGGACCCCGCGAACCACACACCACCACTCGCGGACGTCCAGAGAGGAAGCACCTCGGCCTGCCACCCCACAAAGGCGCTCGGCGCTTCCTCCTACGGACCCCGCGAACCACACACCACCACTCGCGGACGTCCAGAGAGGAAGCACCTCGGCCTGCCACCCCACAAAGGCGCTCGGCGCTTCCTCCTACGGACCCTGCGAACCACACACCACCACTCGCGGACGTCCAG
>JAIBAC010000142.1 GCA_019695375.1 Acidimicrobiia bacterium | reverse complement strand
CACAGCTACGGTGCTCGCCATCCCCTCCACAAGGCGTCACACCTCCGCAAACCACCAACCGCACAAGACCACACACCGCCACAGGCACAGCAACACAGCTACGGTGCTCGCCATCCCCTCCACAAGGCGTCACACCTCCGCAAACCACCACCCACCCACAACCACACACCACCACCGAGACAACAGCCCAGCTACGGTGCTCGCCATCCCGTCAGCATCTCGTGGGTGACGATGTCGCGGCAGCCCTCGATCGTGTCGAGATCTACGTGGCTCGAACGCTCCACAGCGAAGAGGAGGAGCATGCGCGACACGTAGTCGACCGTGGCATCGGGATCGGAGCGGTCGAGCTCACCGGCGGCGATCGACGCCCGGATCGGCGGCCCGCACAGCGCCGCGATCATCTCTAGGACGTACGGCTGGTCCTCCGACAGCCGCGCCACGATCTGCTCCGGCTCCGTCTCGAGCAACGAGTTCAGCACCTCGTGCTCGGCAAGCTCCGCCGCGAAGACGTGGAGCACAGCGGCGAGGAGGTCGGGGGTGGTGCTCGCGCCCGAGGTGGCGTCCTCGACGAGGCCGGTGATGCGACGCGCCTCGGCGCGGATGGTGGCGTGCACGAGGTCCTCGCGGGACTGGACCTGGCGGTACAGCGTCGCCCGCGAGATCCCCGCCTGGCGTGCGACGTCCTCCATGGTGGTCTTCGCGATTCCGTAGCGGCCGAAGCAGACCAGGGCTGCGTCGGTGACACGGGCATCGACGTCGGACACGACGGTCAACAGGTCGGCTGGCCCGCGCCGAGATAGGCGTCGAGGATCGTGAGCCAGAAGGTGCGCATGATCGGGTCCTGCGACCACTTGTACGCGTCCATGTACGCGTTCTGGGCGGCGTTGACCGGGAACGGGATCAGGTACCCGAGCGCCGGGACGCAGTGGCGCACAACAGCGTTCGCCGTGCGGATCCCGCTGTAGATCTTGTCGAAGTACTCCGGCAGTTTCGAGAGCTGCTCGTCGAGCTTGGTCAGATCGGTGGTGTCGATGATCCGCCTCAGCGTGTTGGCGAGGCTCACGAGCTGGTCCTCATGGCTCGCGAGGAGCCGCCGCGCGTTGGAGAGCGTCGCGTTTATCTGGACGAGCTGGGCGCCGAGACGGCCCTCGTTGCCGTCCTGGGACGCCGTGATCTGGTCGAGGTTGGAGATGATCGTGTTGATCGTGTCGACCTTGGAGTTGAGCGTGTCGAGCAGGATGCGGGCGTCGTGGGCAATCGCGACGACGTCGGTGCTCGACGTCTGCACGAGCTGCTTGAGGCGGTCGACGACCTCCTTGGTCTGCTGCGCGCCCTGGATGTCCTTGAACGCCTCGGCGCCGCTGTAGATGAGGCGGTCGAAGCTCGTGTCCCGATGGGTGCGCGTGATCGGCTCGGTGAGCGGCTCCGACGAGTGGCCCGGATCGAGGTCGAGGAACATCTCGCCGAGCACCGACTTGAGGCGCAGCGTGAGCGTCGCATCGGAGGTGACCTCGATGTCGGCATCGCGGTCGAGGTTGATGGTGAGCATCGCCTGGCGCCACCCCTCGCCCTCACCGGCGATCTCGGTGATCTCGCCGACGCGGACGCCGCGGTGCAGGACCGAGGAGTGGTTGACGAGGCCGGTGACGTCGTCGAAGACCGCCTCGAACTGGCGCCCGTTCTTGTCACCTGACTGCGCCATCAGCCACAGCCCCGCGACCACGACGGCGACACCGACCGCGGTCACGGCGAGCATGCGCAGGCGTCCGAAACTGCTCACGGCGTCACCTCCCCGCGCAGGATCGCGCGGAAGCGCTCGAGGTCGACGATGTTGGTGCCGCCGATGTAGACGTAGTGGCCCTTGTCGTTGCGGAACAGGCGCACGAGCTCGTCGGTGGTCTGCTGGGTGAGCGCCATCAGCTTCGGCATGCGGTCGAGCACGTAGGAGATCTCCGCCTGATGGTCGGCGACGATCGTGATCGCGCCGGCGGCGAGCGACAGGCCTCTCTGGACGACGTCGAGCTGGCCGTCTATGAGTCCGTTGATGTCGGCAGCGAGCGAGGCCGCCTGGCCCACGAGGCCGTCGATGTCACCGGAGTGGGCCGCGAGGTCGTCGATGAGTGCGGTGCTGCGCGACGCGAGGTTGCCCAACGCGACCTGCTGGGCGGCGAGCACCTGCGACAGCGACGCGGCGTCTGCTCGGATCGCGTTCACGTCGCCCTCGATCGCTTCGGCGTGGCCTTTCTGCTCGTCGATGAGCTCCTGCACCTCGGGGTTGTCGCGCAGGCCGTTGAGCTGCGCGATCGGCTCGAGCGCCGAGTCCGGGTTGACGATCGTCGAGCCCTGGCCCGACGCGAGCGTCATGTTGTTCGGTGCCGGCGGCGCGTCGGCGCTACCTGGGTCGACGACGACGGCCTTCTCGCCGATCACGTTCGACACGATCACCTTGGCGGAGCCGTCGTCCTGGACCGGGAACGGCTGGTTGATCTTGAGCTCGAGCGCGGCGCCGTCCGACGCCAGCTCGACGCCTGTCACGACCCCGACCTTCACGCCTGAAGGTGACAGGACGGAGGTCTTGTTCGCCTCGACGCCGGGGGCGGTGGGCACGACGACGCGGTAGGACGCCTCCGACGCACCGAAGAGGCCGCCGTTGGAGGCGCGGATAGTCAGCCACGCGAAGAGGATCACCGCGCCGATGATGTAGATCACCACGTTGGCGAGGGTCCACGCGAAGGACTTGTGCTTCATTGCGCCGTGTCCGGTGGCAGCGGGTAGAGGGGGTACGGCGGGAACGGGTTGCCGGTGGGGAGCTGGCGCGGGTCGTTGTATCCGATCGGGCCGAGGCCCCAGATCGCGATGGGCAACTGGGCGCCGGCCTGGAAGAGCTGCCACGTCGTCTTCAGGTCCGCCTGGATGGCACCGAGGCGAGCCACGATCTCGTCGATGTCCTCGGCGTGGCCGTCGAGGAGCGCGCGCACCACCTGGACCGACGTGTCGATGCGGGCGAAGTTCACCTTGGCCCGCTCGAGTGCCGTCTGCAGCTTCGACTGGATGGCGCTGCCGTTGGCCATGAGGCGGCCGAGGTCGTCGCTCGCACCCACGAGGGCGTTCGTGATGATTTCGAGGTTGTCGAGCGTGGTGACGATGTTGCCCTGGTTGGTGACGGCGTTGTCCATCGACTGGCGCAGTCGCGCGATCCGCTGCTCGATGAGGTCGCCCTGTTCGGGCACCTTCTCGGCGGTGCGCTGCAGGGTGTCCTGGACGGTCTGGCCGCGCAGGGCCTCGTTCAGGTCGAAAGAGCCCGGTCCGCCGGCGGCGAGAGTCGTGAAGTCGGTGCCGACCCTCGTGTCGTTGATGGGTCCCGACAGCGGTTCGGAGTCCGACCCGGGTTCGAGCGCCACGTACTTCTCGCCGAGGATGCTCTTGAGGCGCAGGGTGGCGGTCGCGTCGGCGCGCAGGTCGACGCTGCCGTCGACCGTCATCGTGACGAGCACCTTCTCGCCGTCGAGGGAGACGGCGTCGACCTTGCCGACGTTGATGCCCGAGACCCGCACCTCCGACGACCGCGGCGTGACGTTGAGCCCGTCGACGAAGATCGCCTCGACCTCCTGGCCCCCGACGCTGATGAGGCCCGAGCCTGCGAACGCCATGAAGATCAGGAACAGGAACACCAGGATGCCGACGATGCCGACCACCAGCGCGATGCGGCGTTTGGCGAAAGGCGAGAGGATGCGGCCGTTCACAGCGACACCGTGTCCTTGGTGCCCCAGAACACGTAGGAGAGAGCGAGGTTCATGAGGACACCGGCGATGATCGAGAGGTTGAGCGCCCGGCCGACGGCCTGGCCGACGCCGACAGGCCCGCCGGTGGCGCGGTAGCCGTTGGAGAGGCCCACCATCGCGATCGTCATCCCGATCACGACACCCTTGATGAGCGCGAAGAAGAAGTCGAGCGGCGCGATCACGCGCCAGAAGTAGAAGCCGAACCCCCCGATCGAGAGGATGTCGCTCTGGGCCCAGGCGATCAGCCAGCCGCCGAGGAACGTGGCGCCGATACCGAAGACCATGAGCGGGACGACGGCAAGGGCTGTGCCGAACAGGCGTGTGGTTATCAGGTACGGGTGGCTGCTGACGCCCATCACCTCGAGCGCGTCGATCTCCTCGGCGACGCGCATCGACCCGAGCTCGGTCACGAAACCCGCACCGGCCGTGGCGCTCAGGGCGAGCAGCGCCATGAGCATCGAGACCTCGCGCAAGCCGATCGAGCCGATCAGGACGGCGGCGAGCGCACGGTCGGCGCCGACGAGGCCGAGCACGTTGACGGCCTGGAACGTCGCCGCGGTGCCGATGAAGAAGCAGAGCCACAGCGTCAGCGGCGCTGCCGCCTGGAACTGGGTGACGGCGTGCTCGAGCGTCTTGCGGCCGTAGCGGAGCAGGTAGCCACGGCGCAGGTCGGAGCCAACGCGTCCGATGTCGCCGAGGACGATGCCCACGGTGGCGAGCATCGTGTCCTCGGTTGCGATGGCTACTTGACGGTGCTTCATCTGCAGTCGTGGACCCTCAGAGCGCGTAGAAGAAGCTGTTGATGACGAAGCCGACGACGACGATCGCGGCGAAGCTGGCGATGATCGAGCGCCGCGTCGCCGCTGCCACACCTGCCGGGCCGCCCTGCGCGTGGCTGCCGAAGTAGGTGGCGGACATGCCGACCACGAGGCCGTACAGGATGCTCTTCATGAGCAGCACGCCCATGTCGACGGGGCGGATGATCCCCTCGAAACCGGCGAGGTAGAGCCCGGCCGACCCGTTGCGGAGCAGGACGATGAGCAGCCACCCGCCGATCAGACCGGCCATCGTGCCGAACACGCTGAGGATCGGGACGCCGATCATGGCGCCCAGGATCCGTGGCCAGTAGATGCGGACCCGCGGGTCGACCGCCATGACCTGGTGGGCGGCGATCTCGTCGCGCACGACACGGGCCCCGATGTCTGAGCAGAACGCGGCGCCGGCCGTCGCGGTCGCGACCACGGCCGAGATCAGGGGGCCCGCCTCGCGCACGAGCGACGGCACCAGGCCTGCGCTCGCGAACGCCCGCAGCCCGATGGTGCCCAGGAGGCTGTCGAAGTTGAGGGCGAAGACCATCCCGACGGGCATGCCCACGATCACGACCGGCCGCCACGCCACCTGCAGGACCTGGCTCACGCCGTCAGTGACGTCGGTGAAGCGCAGACGGCCGTTGCGCAGTGACGCGAACAGCCCTCCCACGTAGAGCACGAAGTTCGTCAGGCCGTCGGCCAGGACCACCGATCCACCCTCATCCCCGGGAAACCCACCTCGAGGTCACACGACCTCTTACGGTGATCGTTCGGCGCCAGCCTACGTGAAACCTCTCCAGCGGCGCCAGGTCGCCTAGATCCCGAGCAGGGGGTCGAGGCCGACCGTGAGGCCCGGGCGTCCCGCCACTGCACGGACCGCGAGGAGGACGCCGGGCATGAACGACGTGCGGTCGATCGAGTCGTGGCGAAGCGTCAGCGTCTGGCCGGTGGCACCGAAGATCACCTCTTGGTGTGCGACGAGGCCGGGGAGCCGCACCGAATGCACGCGCACCCCACCCACGATGCCTCCGCGTGCTCCAGGCACCGATTCGGACGAGTCGCCGCGATCGGCCCATCCGCCCACCGTGTCGCGGGCGGTGGACAGCCGCTCCGCCGTGCTCTGGGCGGTGCCCGAAGGCGCGTCGGCCTTGCCGTCGTGGTGGAGCTCGATCACCTCGACACGGTCCATGAACGGCGCCGCCAGCTCGGCGAAGCGCATCATGAGGACCGCCCCGATCGCGAAGTTGGGCACGACGATCACGTTGGCGCCGGCCGCGTCGGCGCGGCGGGAGAGCTCCTCGAGGCGGGCGGCATCGAATCCGCTGGTGCCGACGACGGCGTGGATCCCGTTGTCGAGGCACCAATCCACGTTGCCCGGCGCCGCGTCGGGATGCGTGAAGTCGACGGCGACCGTGCAGCCGGCCGCGGCGAGCGCGGCGCGGTCGCCGGAGAGCGCGATGCCCGCCACGCCGGCCCCGCCGGCAGCGGCGACGGCCGCCGCGAGGACCATGCCCGCGTCCGCGGCGACGGTCCGGCACACCTCGGCACCCATGCGACCGCCTGCGCCGAGCACCCCGACCCGGATCGGTGTACCGGTCACGCGACCGCCTCGGCTCCCGCGGAGGCCTCGGGGCCGAGCACGACGAGCGTGCACGGTCGCGAGAACACCTCGGCGCACAGGGCGGTCGTGTCGTCGAGGGTGACCGCGTCGATGCGGGCGATGAGCTCGTCGACGGTGGGAACCTCGCCGTAGGTGAGCAGCGACCGGCCGATGCGGCCCATGCGGCTGCCGGTGTCCTCCTCACCCATCGCGATCTGCGCACGCAGGTGCCCCTTGGCGCCGGCGAGCTCGGCGGCGTCGATCCCGTGCGCCATCGCCTGCCACTGCTCTCGCATCAGCGAGAGGGTCTCGTCGGCGCGCCCGGGGGCGCAGCCGGCGTAAGCAGCGACGAAGCCGGTCTCCTCGAACAGCGACCGGTACGAGTACGTGGAGTAGACGAGCCCGCGCCGCTCGCGGATCTCGCGGAAGAGCCGGCTCGACATCCCACCGCCGAACACGTGGTTCACAGCCGACAGCGCGTAGCGGCGTTCGTCGTCGCGTGCGAAGGCGGGCGCTCCGATGACTATGTGGGTCTGCTCCGTGTCGCGCAGGCGCACGTCGGTGACCGGCTCGAGCACCGGGACTGCGATGCTGCGCTCCCCGGAGGCGGCCTCCATCCCGCCCCACAGACGAGCGACCTGGTCCGTGACGGCGCCGGCGTCGACGTTGCCGGCGACCGCGATCACCGTGCGGCCGGCGCCGTACCAGCGCCGGAAGTGCGCCGCCACGTCGTCGCGGGCCATGGCGGTGACCGACTCCCTGGTGCCGAGCACCGGCCGGCCGAGCGCGTGGTGGTGCAGGATCGTCTCACCGAAGATGTCGTGCACGAGCTCGTCGGGCGAGTCCTCGTACATGTTGATCTCCTCGAGCACCACGTTGCGCTCCGACTCGACCTCGTCGGGGCGCAGCGATGGGTGCTGGGTGATGTCGGCGAGGATGTCGAGGCCGAGGTCGAGGTCGTCGTCGAGCACACGGACGTGGAAGACCGTCTGCTCCTTGGACGTCCACGCGTTGAACTCGCCGCCGACGGCATCGAGGGCGCGGGCGATCTCCTCGGCCGACCACCGGTCGGTGCCCTTGAAGAGGAGGTGCTCGAGGAAGTGGCTCGCGCCATAGGTCGCAGGCACCTCGTCACGGCTGCCGACGTCGACCCAGACGCCCACCGCGACGCTGCGGACGCCGGGTACCTTCTCCACGACGACTCGCAGCCCGTTGGGGAAGCTGCGGTGGCTGATCATCTCGGGATCATACGCGTGGCCTCGCGTCCGATCCGGAGGCAGGGAGCCGGTGGAGCAGCCGGGAGACATGGCCGAGTTCAGCGTCGCGACCTTCAACACGCATTGGGGCCTCGACTTCGCGGGAATCCCCTACGACGTCGTCGGCGCGATCGGGAGCCTCGACGCCGACCTGATCGCGCTGCAGGAGTGCTGGAGACCGGCACCGGACGCAGGGTACGTGCACGAGGCCGCCAAGGACCTCGGCATGGAGGTCGGCTGGGGACCCTTCGTCGGTGGCCCCCACGGGGGCACGTGGCGTCGGGTGCACTGGGAGGGCGAGGAGGAGGCGGCCTTCGGGGTCGCGGTCCTGTCGCGGTGGCCGATCCTGCACCGGCGCCTCATCCCGCTCGGCAAGATGCCCGGCGACATGAACCGCGCTGTGCTCGAGGTCGTGGTCGAGGTCGACGGCCGGCCACTGCACTTCTGCGCCGCGCACCTGTGCATGCTCCCGCACGGATCGCTGTTCCAGCTCGTGCAGCTGCGGGCGGTGCTGCATGCATCCCCCGACCACGCATCGATCCTGTGCGGGGACTTCAACATGTGGGGCCCGGTCGTCACTGCCCTCGTGGGGCGCCGGCGTGCGTTCGTGGGCAAGACCTGGCCAGCGCACCATCCTCACAGCCAGATCGACCACGTGCTCCTGCACGGCCCGCTCGAGGCCACGTGCGGCGAGGTCCTCCCTCC
>JAIBAC010000141.1 GCA_019695375.1 Acidimicrobiia bacterium | reverse complement strand
CGCCGTCGTGCTGGTGCTCGCCGTCGTCGTCGCCGGTGCGAATGTGGGCACCGCGTCCGCCGACAGCCCTGCGACCGAGCTCGAGGCGATCCAGCTCGCCTGGGGGAGGCCCGCGGAGCAGGCCCGCAGCGGCCTCGCGGCAGCGGCGCAGGCAGAGACCTCGCGCCTGCGCAACGAGGTCTTCCCCGCCGAGGACCGCGCCGAGTTCGCAGGGAGGCCGCGGCTCACGCTCGGACGGTTGCTGCCCGAGATCTTCCAGGGCGACCCGTGGCGCGCCACGTGGCCGCAGACCCCCGACGACGGCACGCACCTGCGCGTCCACTTCACGAACCGCCACGGTGCGAAGCTGACCGGCGACCTGTGGGGCCCACCCGCAGGCACCTGCACAGCAGCGGCACGCTGTCCGGGGATCCTCGTCGTCGAAGGCGGCTGGGGCGCGTCGGCACGCATGTACTGGTGGGCGGCCCAGACGCTGGCCGAGGCCGGATACGTCGTCCTCACCTTCGACGTGCAGGGACACGGCGAGTCGGAGACGTTCGGCCACGACGCCGGCGGACGCATCGCGTGCATGCCCCCGGTTGCCGTACCCGGCGACCCCGCGATCCTGCGCGAGATCGGGCAGTGCGGAGGGATCCCGTCGGAGCAGCCCGCGACCGTCGCTCTCGGCGCAGAGGACGCCTACGACTGGTTCGTGTCCGCCGCGAACCCCTGGGGTGACCGCATCGACTCGGCGCTGGTCGGTGCCGCCGGCCACTCGTGGGGCGCGATGGCGGTGGGAGCGCTCCAGGCGCGCCGCCCCGTGCGTGCGGTCGTCGGCTGGGACTGGCTCTCGGTCTGTCCCGTGGACATCCCCGTCCACGGCCTCGCGTGCCCGGCGCCCGCCTCGGAGTGGCTGCCCGCACGTGTGCCGGCACTCGACATCGAGGGCGACTACATGTACGTGCCGTGGCCGCGACCCGCGGGCACCTCCCGTGATTCGCGGTTGGAGGCCTTCCACCACTGGGTGGACGCCGGGGTCGACGCGATGACACTCGTCCTGCGCGGGGGGACCCACTTCGACTACTCGTCGGTCCCGCTCGGACTGCCGGCCCTGCGCGACGGGCAGGCCGTCGCAGCCCGGTTCACGCGCCTGTGGTTCGACAAGTACCTGCGCGGCGACACGAGCGCGTCGGCCGCCCTGGTCGCCCCCACGTTCCGTATGCGGCGCTGGGATCCCATGGGCCGCGAGACCGACGTCGACGCCGGTCTCGCCGGTCTCCTCAGCACCTCGCTCGACTCGGCGGCCTACCTCGACTCGACCCTGATCCCCGTGGGTTGACTGGTGGCCCGAGACGGGCGCCAGCTATCGTGGGTCGCCCACCCGGCCGGGACAACGTCGTTCCCCGGGTGGTCCATGGCTGAGGGACAGCGTCGTCCTGTGCCGGCTGCCATCGAGGCGCGCCTTCGGGGGGAACGCGCGCCGTCGGGCCTGTAGCGGCCGGACACAACCCGCAGAGACAGGGGTGACGCATGCGCAGTTTCGAGACCGACCTGCCACAGCGCCAGGGCCTCTACGACCCGGCCTTCGAACACGACGCGTGCGGTGTCGCCTTCGTCGTCGACATGAAGGGCAGGCGCAGCCACGACCTCGTCGAGAAGGGCCTCGACTCGCTGTGCAACCTCGAGCACCGCGGCGCTTCCGGCGCCGAGGTCAACACCGGCGACGGCGCCGGGATCCTGATCCAGATGCCCGACCGCTTCCTGCGCGAGGCCGTCGACTTCGCCCTCCCACCCGCCGACGCGTACGCGTGCGGAATCGGGTTCGTGCCCCGCGACCCGGCGGCGGCCGAGGACGCGTTCACGGCGATCGCGAAGCTCGTCCAGAGCGAGGGCCTCGCCGTGCTCGGCTGGCGCGACGTGCCCACCGTCGACACGATGATCGGCTCAGCGGCACGGGCGACCATGCCGCGGTTCCGCATGCTCTTCGTCGCCGCCGACGAGGCCCACGGCGAACCGCTCGCCGGCGACCGCCTCGAGCGCCGCGCGTACATCGTGCGCAAGCGGATCGAGAACGAGGTCGGCGGCGTCTACTTCCCGAGCCTCTCGACACGGACCCTCGTCTACAAGGGCATGCTCACCACCGGCCAGCTCGGCGAGTTCTACCCCGACCTCTCCGACGCCCGCGTGGAGACCGCGATCTCGCTCGTCCACTCGCGCTTCTCGACGAACACGTTCCCGTCGTGGCCGCTCGCCCATCCGTTCCGCTACCTCGCCCACAACGGCGAGATCAACACGGTGATGGGCAACCGGAACTGGATGCGCGCACGCGAGGCGCTCCTGCAGAGCGACCTGCTGCCCGGCGACCTCGATCGGATCTCACCCATCTGCACGCCGGGAGCGAGCGACTCCGCGACCTTCGACGAGGTGCTCGAGCTGCTGCACATGGGTGGCCGCTCCCTGCCCCACGCCGTGCTGATGATGATCCCGGAGGCGTGGGAGAACCACACGGGCATGAAGGCCGAGCACCGCGCCTTCTACGAGTACCACGCATCGATCATGGAGCCCTGGGACGGGCCCGCCTCGATCGCGTTCACCGACGGGACCGTGATCGGCGCGGTCCTCGACCGCAACGGACTGCGTCCCTCCCGCTACTGGGTCACCGACGACGACCTCGTGATCTTCGCGTCCGAGGTCGGCGTGCTCGACGTGCCCGCCGAGTCCGTGGTCGCAAAGGGCCGCCTCCAGCCGGGGAAGATGTTCCTCGTGGACACGAGCGCGGGGCGCATCATCGGCAACGAGGAGATCAAGGACGCTCTCGCCGCCGAGCACCCGTACCAGGAGTGGCTCGACGCCGGCCTCGTGCACCTGCCGGAACCCGATCGTGACGACGCCTCGGCAGCGGCGGCCGGTGATCTGGTCGAGGACCAGCGCCTGTTCGGCTACACGACCGAGGAGCAGAAGATCATCCTCGCCCCGATGGCCGCCACCGGCGCGGAGCCGATCGGGTCGATGGGCACCGACACCCCGATCGCGGTCCTGTCACAGCGTTCCCGCCTCGTCTACGACTACTTCGCGCAGCTCTTCGCGCAGGTCACGAACCCGCCCCTCGACGCGATCCGCGAGGAGCTCGTCACGTCGATGCGCATGACGGTCGGGCCCGAGGGCAACCTGCTCGAGCCGTCGCCTGCGTCATGTCGCCAGATCGTGCTCGGTGGCCCGATCCTCGACAACGACGAGATGCGCCAGCTGCGCCACCTCGGCACCGCGCCCGACGCACTCCTGCACCCCGACGACCACCAGCCTGCCGAGACCGAGGTGCACAACCTGCGTGCGGTCACGGTGCACACCCTCTACGACGTCGGCGCCGGGGGTGGCGGGATGAGCGCCGCGCTCGACACCGTCTGCGCCAAGGTCGACGAGGCCATCGCAGGCGGCGCCACGATCGTCGTGCTCTCCGACCGCGGCGCCGACGCCACGCGGGCGCCGATCCCGTCGCTGCTCGCGCTCGGCGCGGTCCACCACCATCTCGTGCGCGAGCGCCGGCGTGCGCACTGCGACCTCGTCGTCGAATCGGGAGACGCACGCGAGGTCCACCACATGTGCCTCCTGCTCGGATACGGCGCGACCGCCATCAACCCGTACCTGGCGCTCGACACCGTGCACGCGATGTGCGAGTCGGGCGAGGTCCCGGTCGAGTGGCCCGACGCCCGCAGGAACTACGTGAAGGCGTGCACCAAGGGTGTGCGCAAGGTCATGTCCAAGATGGGCATCTCGACCGCCCTCAGCTACCAGTCGGCGCAGATCTTCGAAGCCGTCGGGATCGGCGAGGAGGTCGTCGAGCGCTGCTTCGCGGGCACGACGTCCAAGCTCGCCGGCGTCGGCTGGGACGACCTCGCGCGCGAGGTCGCGATGCGCCACAAGGTCGTCCACTGGGAGAACCAGGCCGAGCGTGCGCACCGTCCCCACGACGTCGGCGGCGAGTACCAGTGGCGCCGTGAGGGTGAGCACCACCTCTTCAACCCCGAGACCGTCTACAAGCTGCAGCACTCGACGCGTCAGGGCCGCTACGACATCTTCAAGGAGTACACCCGTCTCGTCGACGACCAGTCCGAGCGGCTCGCGACGCTGCGCGGTCTCCTGCGCTTCCGCGACGGCGTGAGGGCACCGGTCCCCATCGACGAGGTCGAACCGGTCGCCTCGATCGTCAAGCGCTTCTCGACGGGGGCGATGAGCTACGGGTCGATCTCGGCCGAGGCGCACGAGACCCTCGCGATCGCGATGAACCGCCTCGGTGCACGGTCCAACACGGGCGAGGGCGGCGAGAACCCCGAGCGCTTCACGCCCGACGCGAACGGCGACCTGCGCCGTTCGGCGATCAAGCAGGTGGCGTCGGGTCGCTTCGGCGTAACGAGCGAGTACCTCGTCAACGCCGACGACCTCCAGATCAAGATGGCCCAGGGGGCCAAGCCGGGTGAGGGCGGCCAGCTACCCGGCAAGAAGGTCTACCCGTGGATCGCGAAGACGCGGCACTCGACGCCCGGCGTCGGCCTGATCAGCCCGCCTCCGCACCACGACATCTACTCGATCGAGGATCTCGCGCAGCTCATCCACGACCTCAAGAACGCCAACCCCGAGGCCCGCGTCCACGTCAAGCTCGTCGCCGAGGTCGGCGTGGGGACCGTCGCCGCGGGCGTGTCGAAGGCGCACGCTGACGTGGTCCTCATCAGCGGCCACGACGGGGGGACGGGCGCGAGCCCGCTCACGTCGCTCAAGCACGCCGGCGCGCCGTGGGAGCTCGGCCTCGCCGAGACCCAGCAGACTCTGCTGATCAACGACCTGCGCGACCGCATCGTCGTGCAGGTCGACGGTCAGCTCAAGACCGGGCGTGACGTGGTCATCGCGGCGCTGCTCGGCGCCGAGGAGTTCGGCTTCGCGACGGCGCCACTCGTCGTGTCCGGATGCGTGATGATGCGCGTGTGCCACCTCGACACGTGCCCCGTCGGCGTCGCGACGCAGAACCCGACGCTGCGCAAGCGCTTCACCGGTCAGGCCGACCACGTCGTCAACTTCTTCGAGTTCATCGCCGAGGAGGTGCGCGAGCTGCTCGCGCAGCTCGGTTTCCGCAGCATCGAGGAGGCCGTGGGCCACGCCGAATGCCTCGACGTCGACTCCGCCGTGGCGCACTGGAAGGCCGAAGGCCTCGACCTGAGCCCGCTCCTGCACGTGCCCGAGCTCGCCCCCGGTGCACGGATGCACCGGGTCAAGGACCAGGACCACGGCCTCGACCGTGCCCTCGACCGCACCCTCGTCGACCTCTGCCGTGACACCCTCGAGAGCGGCCACCCGATCCAGCTCGAGCTGCCCGTGCACAACACCAACCGCACGGTTGGGACGATGCTCGGCTTCGAGCTCACCAAGCGCCACGGCGGTGAAGGCCTCCCGCCCGACACGATCAGCATCCACCTGCGCGGCTCGGCGGGCCAGAGCTTCGGTGCCTTCGTCCCGCGGGGGATCAGCCTCCGCCTCGAGGGCGACGCCAACGACTACCTGGCCAAGGGCCTCTCGGGCGGGACCGTGATCGTGGCACCGGACCGTGTCGCCCGCTTCGCGGCGGAGGAGAACATCGTCGCCGGCAACGTGATCCTCTACGGCGCCACGTCGGGGGAGTGCTTCGTGCGCGGCGGCGTCGGCGAGCGATTCTGCGTGCGCAACTCCGGCGCGGTCGCGGTCGTCGAGGCCGTCGGTGACCACGCCTGCGAGTACATGACGGGCGGGACGGCGGTCGTGCTCGGGCCAACAGGCCGGAACTTCGGCGCCGGCATGTCCGGTGGCGTCGCATACGTCTACGACGCCGACGGCACCTTCCCCGGCCGTGTCAACCGCGAGATGGTCGACCTCGACCCGCTCGACGAGGACGACCTCGACGCCGTGCGCTCGCTCGTGCAACGCCACACCGAGCTCACCGGCTCCGCCGTCGGGAGCCAGCTCCTCGACAACTGGGACATGGAGGCGGAGCTGTTCGTGAAGGTCATGCCCCAGGACTACAAGCGGGTCATCGCCGCCCGTGCAGCAGCAGAGGCACAGGGCCTCGACGTCGACACCGCCATCATGGAGGCGGCTCATGGGTGACATCAGAGGCTTCCTCAAGCACACGTCCCGCGAGCTCCCGCAGCGGCGCCGCATCGAGGTGCGCGTGCGCGACTGGCGCGAGGTCTACGAGCCGTCGGTGGAGGACGCTGTGCGGCGCCAGGCCGGCCGCTGCATGGACTGCGGCATCCCGTTCTGCAACCAGGGCTGTCCCCTGGGCAACCTGATCCCCGACTGGAACCACCACGTCTACCTGGGGCGCTGGGACGACGCGAGCGAACGTCTGCACGCGACCAACAACTTCCCCGAGTTCACGGGGCGCCTCTGCCCGGCGCCGTGTGAGGGCGCGTGCGTGCTCGGCATCAACCAGCCGCCCGTGACCATCAAGCAGTCAGAGGTCGAGATCGCCGAGCACGGCTGGGACTCCGGTGCGATAGTCCCGGTCCCGCCCACCGTCCGCACGGGCAAGCGTGTGGCGGTCGTCGGCTCCGGCCCGTCCGGCCTCGCAGCAGCGCAGCAGCTCACGCGGGCCGGCCACGACGTCGTCGTCTACGAACGCGCCGAGCGCATCGGCGGCCTGATGCGCTACGGCATCCCCGAGTTCAAGATGGAGAAGCGGATCGTGGACCGCCGCCTGGCCCAGATGCGGGCCGAGGGCACCGTGTTCCGCACGTCGGTGGAGGTCGGCGTCGACGTCACCGCGGACGACCTGCGTCGCGACCACGACGCCGTCGTGCTCGCGATCGGCTCGACCGTGGGGCGCGACCTCCCGATCAGAGGCCGCGAGGCCGGCGGCATCCACCTCGCCATGGAGTACCTGCCGCTGTCCAACATGGTGCAGGAGGGCACGCTGGCCGAGACACCGATCAGCGCGGCCGGCAAGTCGGTCGTCATCATCGGCGGCGGCGACACCGGCGCCGACTGCCTCGGAACCGCCCTGCGCCAGGGTGCGACGGCCGTGCACCAGTTCGAGATCATGGAACGCCCACCCGACGAGCGTGACCGCGACTCGAACCCGTGGCCGACCTACCCGATGGTCTACCGGGTCTCGTCGGCGCACGAGGAGGGTGGTGAGCGCGTCTACTCGGTCTCGACCAAGGAGTTCCTCGCCGACGCCGACGGGCAGGTGCGCGGCCTGCGCGCCGTGCGCGTCGAGCAGAAGATGGTCGACGGGCGTCCCGCGTTCGAGGAGGTGCCCGGCTCGGAGTTCGAGCTCGGGTGCGAGCTCGTCCTGCTCGCCATGGGCTTCGTCGGTCCCCAGCAGCCCGGTGTCGTCGCCGACCTCGGCTGCGAGATCGACGCGCGCGGGAACCTGAGCCGCGGTGCCGACTGGCAGTCGAGCGTTCCGGGGGTGTTCGTGGCCGGCGACTGCGGTCGTGGCCAGAGCCTGATCGTGTGGGCGATCGCCGAGGGTCGTGCATGTGCGGCCGCGGTGGACGCCTACCTGATGGGTGACACCCTCCTGCCCGCGCCGATCAGACCCACCGACCGCCCCCTCGCCTGACCGACGCCGGGGCGCTACCGACGTGGGGACTCAAACCGCGCTGACACGGCGATCTGCGTCCCCACGTCGAGGGGCGGCACGTGCTCGCGACAGCCGGAGACGGACGCGAGGCCACGCGCCGTAGGCGACGGTGGCCAGGAGCGGCACCCAGTACAGTGCGGCGAGGAGCGGCCGCCAGCCGCCGGCATGGGCAAGCACCCCGCCACCACCGGGGTGCATGGCGAACGTGAGGGTCAGGACCCCGGCGACGTACGCCGGACGCCACCGTCCCAACGGGAGGGCGGCGAGCAGACCGAGAGCGACGGTCGGGTACCACGGGTAGAGCACCGGCGACCCGAGCGACACGGCGACCAGGGTGAGCGCGGCCGCGCAGAGCGCCCCCAGACGGCCGGCGAACCACCAGATCACCACACACGCGACCAGCGCCAGGATCGCGAACACGAACCGGCTGCGGTCGAGCAGGCCGACGCCCGATCCCGCGCCCGCGGCGAGCGCGACCACCAGCGGCAGCACCAGGTCGGTGGTGACGGCGGTGGAGGCCCGCGCGGCACCGACGACGCCCCAGACGGTGGCCGTCACGGTCGCGAGCACGGCGTACAGCCCAGCGGCGGCCACCACCGCCGCGG
>JAIBAC010000140.1 GCA_019695375.1 Acidimicrobiia bacterium | reverse complement strand
TGCCGACGAGGATCACGTCGGCAGCCGCCCGCACCGAGCGGAACACGGCCTTGTCACCGGCGCCACCGAGGCCACCCGATCGTCCGTCGATGTTGGTCGCACCGTCAGCCGCGGAGATCATGTCGACGACGACCCAGGGCCGCGCGTCAGGCGCCGGGCGTGCGACATCGCCGTACGCGGCGATCGGGTCGACGTCGGCTCCGGCCTCAGACGGGGGGTAGAGCTTGCGCACCGGCTGCCTCGGTTCGGGACCCATCCGTCTCGCTGCGCGCCATGACGACAGCGAGGCCGACGTCCTGGCCGAAGCTGAGCTCGAGGTTGTGTCCGTCGGGGTCTGCAAGGAACGCCCAGTACCCCACCGGGGGGCCGCTGTCGACGGGCCCGAGCAGAAGGCGGTCGCCGGCGGCTTCGCACAGGCGGTCGACCTCCTCGCGTGACTCACACGCGACACCGAGATGCGAGAAGCCACCGAGTACATGGGTGACCTCGGGCATCTGGAGCAGGACGATCACGAAGGGCCGTGTCAGGTCGCTCATCCACACGACCACTTCCGGCGGATCCCCGCGCCGGTGGACGACCTCCATCCCGGCGAATCGCTCGTAGAAGGCGATCGACGCATCCGGATCGGTCACGGGCAGCGCCACGTGGGTGAAGCCGACATCGACCATCCGTCCACCCTACCGGCCTCGGGGCAGCGTCCGGGTCCGTCAGCCGAACTCACCGGCACGCCGGCCGCGGCCGGGTGCACCGGCGAAGGCCTGCGCAAGGGCGAGCCACTCGACCGCCCGCGGTCCCGTCGCCACGAGGTCGGTGTCGGCGAGGTTGCGTCGCTGGGTCACCACCAGGCAGAAGTCCAGCGCGCTGCCGCGGACGAGGTCATCGGCCACATCGGCGCCGATGATCCAGGTCTCCCCGTCAGGTGCGAGGAGCTCGACCCGCGCTGCGGTCTCCGGTGGCGCCATACGGCGCACTTCGTAGCTCCAGTCACGCGTGCGGACACCGAGCTCGCAGACATGCCGCAGCCTCGCCGTCGGCGGCCTGCCGATCCCGAGGGCGTCGACGACGTCCTGTCCGTGGGCCCATGTCTCCATGAGGCGGGCGCTCACGAACGACAGCGACCCCATGTCGGGGCCGTACCAGCCGACACGGTCACGGGGACCCAAGGTCTCGAGCGCCGCGAGCAGCTCGGCACGTGCGCGGCGCCAGTCGTCGAGTACCGCCGCGTCCGAGGAGCTCCGCGCCGACTCGAGGTGATGACGGTCGAGCTCCTCCGCGCTCGTCTTCGACGCCGCCGAGCGGGCGGCGGCGAACGCCTCGGGGTCGGTCACGGCGAGCACCGCGCGCCGGTCGTAGAAGGCGAGATGTCCGATCTGGTCGCGGACGTCCCATCCGGGTGCTGGTGTCGGCAGGGCCCAGTCGGCCTCAGTGAGGGCGGAGACGAGGTCGTCGAGGTCGCGCTGCTCCGCGGCCAGGTCTGCGCACACGCTTGCGACGCTGGGCCGCTGTTTGAGGTCCCCCATTAAGTCCCCTTGGGCAGCTCCGCTGACGCTACCCGCCTGTCGTGGCCGCGTCACGTATGCAAGGCTCGCGGCCGTCCCAACGCCGAGGAGGAACGTGGACACCGCAGCCTTCACCGACGTCCGCTACGAGGTCGACGCGGGCCTCGCGACGATCACGATCGACCGGCCCGCGCGGTTGAACTCCTTCACGAGCCACACCGTCGAGGAGCTGATCGACGCGTTCCGCGCCGCGTGGGCCGATGCCGGAGTCGGTGTCGTGTGCCTGACCGGCGCAGGCGACCGCGCGTTCTGCGCGGGCGGCGACCAGAAGCAGCGCCAGGCGACCGGCGACTACGGGCCGTCGCGTTCGGGCCTGTTCGAGATCGAGACCCTCCACCGGGTGATCCGCGCGATCCCCAAACCGGTCGTCGCGGCTGTGAACGGGATCGCCGTCGGCGGCGGCCACGTCCTGCACGTGGTGTGCGACCTGAGCATCGCCGCCGACCACGCCACGTTCGGACAAGCCGGGCCCAAGGTCGGCAGCTTCGACGCCGGCTTCGGGTCCGCCTACCTCGCACGTGTCGTAGGCGAGAAGCGGGCGCGCGAGATCTGGTTCCTGTGCCGCACCTACGACGCCGCCACCGCCCTCGACTGGGGACTCGTGAACGCGGTCGTGGCAGCGGGCGAGCTCGGCGCCGAGGTGCGGCGTTGGGCCGACTCGATGCTGGAGATGTCGCCCACGGCGCTGGCGATGCTCAAGCACAGCTTCAACGCTGACAGCGAGTCGGTCGCCGGCATCGCGACGATGAGCTTCGCCGCCCTGCACCTCTTCGAGCAGCTACCCGAGGCTGCAGAGGGGCTCGCCGCGTTCTCCGCGCGGCGTCCCCCCGACTTCTCCGCCTTCCGCTGACAAACGACAGGCTGCACGTGGCGAGGCTGTGCCAGGCTCGTGCGATGCACGAGAACAAGTGGATGAAGCCGGACCACGTGCACCAGTACCTCGAACGTGCTGGCACGATCCCCCACCGCACCGAGGGTGAGGCGGTCCTCGTCGAGCACCTCCCACCGCAGGCCGGCCGCGTCCTCGATCTCGGCACCGGCAACGGTCGCCTCGCTGCGATCGTGCTCGACGCGCGGCCGCGCTGCGACGTGGTCGCCGTCGACTTCTCACCGGCGATGCTCGATTCGGCCCGCGAGCGCTTCGCCGCGGATGCACGGGTCGAGGTCGCGGAGCACGACCTCGACGACAGCCTTCCCGCGGCATGGGGGCGCTTCGATGCGGTCGTGTCGTCGTTCGCCATCCACCACGTGAGCGACGTCCGCAAAGCGGCGCTCTACGCCGAGGTCGCCACCCACCTTCATGCCGGCGGGGCGTTTCTCAACCTCGAGCACGTCTCGTCTCCCACCGAGGCGCTCCACCGCGAGTTCATGCAGGCGATGGGCTCGACGACCGAGGATCCCTCGAACCATCTCGCATCGGTCGACGACAACCTCGAGTGGATGCGCGAGGCAGGCCTCGTCGACGTCGACTGCGCGTGGAAGTGGCGCGAGCTCGCCCTTCTCGTAGGTCGCAGCCCTCAGGCCTGAACGGCCGCCCGTGCGCGCGAGAGGAGCCGGACCAGGCGGCTCTCGTCGGCGATCCGCGCGGCCTCGTCCCACGTGAACCAGCGGAGGTCGAGCGATTCGGCGCTCATCGACGCGACGGCGCCCGCCGGTGCGTGCACGAGGAACGCCACGTCGAGGTGGAGGTGTACGGCTTCGCCGGGTGGATCGACCGAGTGCACGTCGAGGTCGAGGATCCCGGCACCGCGGTCGAGCACGAGCGACGCGATGCCGGATTCCTCGACCGCCTCACGCAGGGCCACCGCCGCGAGGTCGCCGTCGCCGTCGCAGTGGCCGCCGAGCTGCAGCCACCGCCCGAACTTGGCGTGCAGGTGCAGGAGCACGTGCTCACGTGAGGCAGCGACGACGACGGCGGCGCCCGTCAGATGCCCGTCGCCGCAGGTGCGCAGCAGCGCATCGGGATGGGAGTCACAGAACCCGAGGATCCACGCCTGCAGCTCTGCCTGCTGCGCGTCTGCAGGCTCGTACGCGGCGACTTGCGCCCGTGCGACGTCGAGTCCAGCCGTCACCGGACGAAGTAGTCGGGGTCCTCGCGCCATTTGATGTTGCAGCCCATCGACGGTCGCTGGTCGCCGTCGGGAGCACGGCCGGCGAGCACGGAGTCGAGCGCGGCGCGCAGGTCGGCGCCGTCGACGGCGACGTCGTTCGACGGACGGCTCCCGTCGAGCTGGCCCCGGTACGCAAGGCGCAGGTCGGAGTCGAAGACGAAGAAGTCCGGTGTGCACGCCGCCCGGTACGCCTTGGCGACATCCTGGGTCTCGTCGTAGAGGTACGGGAACACGTAGCCGGCTGCGGCCTTCTCGGCGGCCATCTCGGCGGGGCCGTCCTCGGGGTAGGCGACGGCGTCGTTGCTGCTGATCGCCACCACGGCGACGCCGCGCTCGCCGTACTCACGCCCGATGCGCGCAATCTCGGGGCGTACGTGGACGACGTAGGGGCAGTGGTTGCAGATGAACATGACGAGCGTTGCCGGCGCCCCGCTCAGGTCTTCGAGGGACACCATCTCGCCGTCGGTGTCGGGCAGCGTGAACGGCGGTGCGGACGTGCCGAGCGGCAGCATCGTCGACGGAGTGGCGACCATGGGGTCAGCGTAGGCGGTGAGCGACACCCACAGGATTGAAACGTGTTCTAGTTCCGTGCGAGCATGTGCACGCGCAGCCGGAGGGGAGACCAAGTGCGAATTGCGCTGACACCGGAGCAGGAAGCGTTGCGCGACAAGCTGCGCAACTACTTCGACGACATATGCACGCCCGAGTTCCGCGCCGAGCAGATGGCCGGGCACATGGAGGGCGGTGGACCCCTGTACTGGAAGGCCCTGCGCAAGATGGCGGCCGACGGGTGGCTGGGCATCGGCTGGCCGACCGAGTACGGCGGCGGTGGCGCCACCCCGATCGAGCAGATGATCTTCGCCGACGAGGCGCACAAGGCCAACTTCCCGTTCCCGTTCCTCTCGATCGGCACCGTCGGGCCGACGATCATGCGCTACGGCACCGACGAGCAGAAGCAGGACTACCTCCCGCGCATCCTCGCCGGCGAGATCAACTTCTGCATCGGCTACACCGAGCCGTCGGCCGGCACCGACCTCGCCTCGCTCACGACCCGTGCGGTGCGCGACGGCGACGACTGGATCATCAACGGCCAGAAGATCTTCACGTCCCTCGCGGAGTTCGCTCAGTACGTGTGGCTAGCGGCGCGCACCGACCCCGACGCCCCCAAGCACGCCGGCCTCTCGATCTTCGTCGTGCCGATGGACGCCGAGGGCGTGTCGCTGACGCCGATCGAGACGGTGGGCGGCGTCCGCACCAACAGCACCTACTACGAGAACGTCCGCGTCCCAGCGGAGGCGCTGGTGGGTGGCGAGAACAACGGTTGGGCGATGATCGTGAGCCAGCTCAACCACGAGCGCGTCTCGCTCACGCCGACCGGCCCCCCGTTGCGACTCGTCGAACAGCTCTGCGAGTGGGCGCGCGAGACCGAGACCCCCGACGGGCGCCGCGTCGCCGACCTGGCGTGGGTGCAGAACAACCTCGCCCGCGCGCGCAGCGGGGTCGAGATCCTCAAGCTCATGAACTGGAAGCAGGCGTGGGAGATGACCCACGGCCACCTGAACCCGGCGGAGGCCTCCGCCGTAAAGGTGTTCGCGAGCGAGTTCACGATCCGCTGCTACGAGCTGCTCATGGAGGTCATGGGCCAGGCCGCTGTGGTGAAGGAAGGCTCGCCCGGCGCCGTGCTCCGCGGGGAGATCGAGCTCCGCTACCGCACCTCGCTGATCCTGACCTTCGGCGGTGGCACGAACGAGGTCCAGCGTGACATCACCGCCATGGCCGGCCTCGGACTACCCCACTACAAGGGCTGAAGGGGGACACGTGGACTTCGCATTCGACGAGACCCAAGACGAGCTGGGCGAGCTGGCCCGGCGGATCCTGACCGACAAGGTGACACACGAGCACCTCAAGGCGATCGAGGCACGCCCACCGGCGGATCGCTTCGACCGCGACCTGTGGGCGACGCTCGCGGACGCCAACCTTCTCGGTGTCGCCATCCCCGAGACCAACGGCGGCATGGGCTTCGGGCTCTTGGAGCTCGGCGTCGTGTTCCACGCGATCGGCACGACGCTGCCGTACGTACCCGCCCTCGGGACGCTGTGTGGAGCCGCTCTGATCGCCGAGCACGGGAGCGAGCCGCACCTGGGCCTGCTCGACGGGATCGCCGCCGGGACCACGACCCTCGCCCTCGCGACGGCCGAACACGCCCTGTACGACGACACGGCTCCGGGTACTGCCGCGACCGTCGACGGCGACGACTGGGTCCTGTCCGGCGAGAAGGTGTGCGTCCCCTACGCGGAGTCCGCCGACAGGCTCGTCGTCTCCGCGAGCACGGCAGGCGGCGGCGCCGTCTTCCTCGTCGACCCGGCTGCACCTGGGGTCACCGTCACCCCGGTCGCCGTCACGAACAAGGAGCCGCAGGCCGGGGTCACGCTCGATGGCGTGCGCGTCGGCACCGATGCCCTCGTCGGCCTCGCCGACGGTGCCGCACTTGCACGGCTCGTCGACATCACCACCGCCATGACGTGCGCGCTCCTGTACGGCATCGCCGAGAAGGCCATGGCCATCGCAGCCGACTACGGCAAGGAGCGGCGCCAGTTCGACGTGCCGATCGGGAGCTTCCAGGCGTTCCACCAGCGCATCGCCGACAGCTACATCGAGGTGCTCGGCATCCGGCTCAGCACGTGGCAGGCGGTGTGGCGCGTGGCAGAGGGCCTGCCGGCGGCCGACGAGCTGGCGGTGGCCAAGGCGTGGGCGTCCGAGCACGCCTACGACGTGACCTTTGCCGCCATCCACCTCCACGGCGGCATGGGCGTCGATGTCGACTACCCGCTGCACCGGTACTACCTGTGGGCCCGTGACCTCGAGCTCCGTGGCGGTTCCGCCGCCGTGCAGTACGCGGCGATGGGCGAACGTCTCGCCCGCTAGTCCGCGCACCGATGCCTTGGATGACGATCCGGCCACCGGGGGGATCGGATGACGAGAGGCGCGCTTTTCGTCACGCCTGTCATCCAAGCCTCGCCTAGTACCGCAGTGGGCCGGTGTCGACGGCTTCGAACGCCGAACCGGGCACGGTCTTGAGCTGGTCGAGGTCCTCGTCGTCCCAGCGCGGATCGGTAGCCCCCGAGATGAACCACGAGCTGCCGTTGTCGGCGACGATCATGCCGTACGTGCGCAGCGCCTCGAGGATCACGCGGGCCTGGCCGTGGAAGCCGCTCAGGTCGAAGCTCGCCTTGAGGCGCAACCGCAGCCCCATCGGCGGCCGGTTCGGGTCCGTCGACGAAGACGCGTGGTGCGTGGCGGGCCAGATGTGCGCCTTCTGGCTGCGCTGGACCGTGAAACGCAGGGCATGGGGGATGCGCCCCGAGGCGACCTCGTCGTAGCGGGCGAGGCCGGGGAAGATCGGCAGTCCGGCAGCATCGGCCGAGGTCCAGTTCTCCGGGCGCCGTGCGTTGGAGTTGAGGTCCCAGTTGGTGCCGCTGTCGGCATGCCAGACCCCGGCGATCGGGAACGCGCGGTACATCTCGTAGAGACGGCAGGCGCCGGCGTCGACACCGATCACGTGGCGGTCGCCGTCGGCGGAGGCACCACCTTCGACCGGCGCGCTGAGCGGCACCCGGTACGGGCCGGGGTCGCTCTCGTCGCCGTAGGCCTCGAACACGACCGGCACGAGCGGGTCGCTCGAACCGGTCACCACGAACGGGATGCCGTACTCGGCTGGGGAACCGAAGTCCGCGTGCAGGTACTGACGGTTCGAGTTGATGTCGGCTATGTAGCCCGCCGAGTTGGGATGCACCGGGAGGCCCGAGATGTCGACGTTCCAGGCGTTGTCGGCGGGGAACACCGGGCAGCCGCCGATGGACGGGCCGTTGCCGATGATTGCGCCCGGGACGTCGTCGGGGTACGGGACGTCAGGCTCGGTCGGCGCCGCATCGGGCCCGGCCGCGGTCTCGACAGGGTCCGCGTCCGCCACCACGCCAGAGCCGGCAGGCCCGGGCGCGCCCTCGGGCTGGGGACCGGTGGGCACGCCGCCGGCGTGACCGGGGACGGACGCGGAGCTTCGGGGAGCGGCGAACAGGATGCGCAGAGCGGAAGTGTCCACGGGGAGTGCGGCTTGGCGGCGCGCGGTCGTGACAGACAACCACGCACCGCCGTCGCGCTCGGCCACGGCGGCACCGGCTCCGGCCCCGATCGTCACCAGGGCGCACAGGACCGCCACGGCTGTGCGGTGTCGCAACTCCACCAACTGTTCCCCTCAACGCCCGCCAGCCATGGTGTCGTCCGGATCGGGCGCTTTCCTTGAAGAAGCTCCCCGCCAAGTGCCTCGAAAGCGGGACTAACGTGGGTTTCCCGCCAGACCAGCGGCACCAGATGGCCCCACATCCCACCCTTCCCGCTCCACCCGGTCCCGACCCGCACGCCTCCGCGAGGGCGCGGGCGCGTGCCGTGGGCGCCGCAGCGCTGGCGGCGGCTCCGCGGCTGGCGCTCGTCCCGGCGGTACGTCTGCGCCGCCCCGTCGCGGTGGCCACCATGGCTTT
>JAIBAC010000139.1 GCA_019695375.1 Acidimicrobiia bacterium | reverse complement strand
GCCGTCTCGAGTCCGCATCTGCCACGGCGCAGAACACGGTGCTGGCAGGCGCGTCGCCGACGCCGGGCGCGCCTGTCGTGCTGTGGGACACGTCGGCGCTGGCTCCTGTGGCCGTGCGACCCGGCCGGTCGCGGCTCAACGTCGTCGCGGCCCTGCTCGTGGGGACGTGTGCAGCGGCCGCGGCGGCCGCCGGTCCGGCTCTGACCGGCGGTGAGCGCCTCGTGGGAGTGGCGACGCCGTACGTCGAGCAGATGCGACTGCTGCGCGCCTTCCTCGAGGACCTCGGGATTGCCGACGACGTGGTGGTCCAGACCGTGCACCGCTTCCAGGGCGGCGAGCGCGAGCTCATGATCGTCGACATGTGCGACGGTGCACCGCTGAGGCCGCCACCGTTCCTGCGCGGCGAGGAGGGCCTGCGGCTGATCAACGTCGCGATGAGCCGTGCCAGGTCGAAGCTCGTGGTCACCGGCGACCGGCGCTGGCTCGCCAGTGGGGTCACGGGACGCGCGCTGGACGCCGTCGGCGCGTGCGGAACGGTCGTCGACGCAGCCGGCGCCGAAGGCCTCGACTGGCTCGACGTGGCGGAGTTCCTCGAGAGGGCACCCGTGGACGTGGGCGCCGCCCGTGACCGCGTGCTCGTGCGGGCGCCACGGCTGCAGCGCACATCCTTGAGCGACGCACTCGCTCTCGCCGCGAAGCTGTGCGAATCGGTGACGGTCCACACGGACTCCCGTGTCGACCCTGCGGTCGCGGCCGAGCTCGAAGCCGCGGGCGTCGACCTCGACGTGGTAGCAGGCCGTGTCGACGACCGGCTCGTGGTCGCCGACCATGTCGTGTATGCCGGCAACACGACGTCGGCCGCGGCGCGCGCAGGCGTCGCTCTCGTGCGCGTCGAGGCTCCCCAGCTCGCGCGGCGCCTCGTCGCTGCGCTGGCGCCGAAGTGACGTACCTTGCGTGCTGATGGTCGACGTCAACGCCCTGATCGACGCGGAGGACGTCCCCGCGCTGCTGTTCGAGATCGACGTGCTCTGCGGCGACGGGGACTGGGACGCGCTCGAGATGGTCGCGCAGCGCTGCCGCGACGCGATCGATCGCGGGCGTCAGCTGTGGCCGGTGGCGAGCCATGTCGACTACCGCCTCGCGCTGGAGGCGCCTGGGCGGTGGGCGGCGTCGGTGCTGGAGCGTTCGTCGCGGTTCACTCTCGGTCCGCTGACCGAGGTCGCCGCGACCACCCACACCTGGGCCGAGATCGCCCCACATCTGCCGGGCGCTCACGTCGCCGCCGTCATCGCGCAGGAGCGGGTCCTGCGCGGTGAGGACCTCCGCGGCGTCCCCGGGACCGGGCCCGGGGTGTTCGAGCTCCCGATGGCGCTCGCCGCAGGTGAGTCCGGGCACCGCCTCCCGGAGTACCGCGCCCACGACGCCGACTTCGGTGACCCCGTCGAGCCTGACGGCATCGAGATCGTCGAGCCGGGATCGGGCGCCGGCAGCGGCGACGCGGCCCCGGCGGCGGCGGCGGTGCGCGATCTGTTCGAGGCGTGGACAGCGGATTCCGACGGTTCGTGCGTGCTGGCGACATCCGCGAGCAGCGCAGCATGTGCTGCCGCGTCGGTCGCCGGCACGGGATCGGGGGCCTTGCGGATGGCAGAGGTCGACGCCGGTACCGCTCTCGTGTGGCTGACCTGGGCGGGCGCGTCGGGCGGCGCCCACGCTCGACGCCGCGGTGGCGCCACGGGGCGGTTCCAGGCGTGGTGGGCGGCCACCGCACTCGCCGGTGCCGACTGGCCGCCCGGAGGTGTGGAACCGCTGTCGCGCGTTTCGTGGTTCTGGTGGGAGCCGCTCCCCCGCCCTGCCGGTCTCGTGTGCGGCCTCGCCGTCGAGGACCACCGCAGCGCGACGTCGACCGCCGTGTGGGCGGTGGCCCCGCCCTGACCCACCGGACAGGGACGTGGGGACGCAGAACGCGCTCTCACGCCGATCCACGTCCCCACGTCCGGTGCCGCTACCGACGTGGGGACGCAGAACGCGCTCTCACGGCGATCCACGTCCCCACGTCTTCAGTCCTGGCCGCGGACCACCACGTGCCACCAGAGGGCGAGGACGTCGAAGAGGGACTTGGCGATGCGGCGGAACTGGAAGAACTGGCTCACCCCGTGCTCACGCGGATAGTGGTGCACGGGCACCTCGGCGAAGACGGCGCCGGCATCGCGGAACTTGCGCATCATCTCGACGCAGATCACACCGGACGAGTGGCGCAGTTCGACCCTGTCGAGCAGCGAACGGCGGATGAGGCGGAAGTCGCAGTCCGTGTCACGCACCCGCAACTGGAACAGCAACCGCATCGCGTGGTGGTAGGCGCGGCCGATCACCTTGCGGTACCACCTGTCGCCGCGCACGAGCTTCCAGCCCTGCACCACGTCGGTGTCCACGGTGGCGCGGTCGACGAGGACCTCGACCTCGGACGGGTCGTACTGGCCGTCGCCGTCGGTGTAGAAGACCCAGTCCTTGGTCGCCGCCGCGAACCCCGAGCGCAGCGCGGCGCCGTAGCCGCGGTTCACCTCGTGCTGCACGAGGCGGAACCGCGGGTTCTCGCGCTCGACCTGGCGCAGCACCGCGACCGAGTCGTCACTCGAGCCGTCGTCGACGACGATCACCTCGTAGTCGACGCCGAGGCGGTCGAGAGCCGCCGACACCGACTTGACGAGCCCACCGATCGTCGGGGCGTCGTTGTAACACGGGAAGAAGGCGGAGACCGCCGTCACGGCCTGGTTCACGTCAGGGCCTCACACACCGTTTCGACCTCCTCGTCGGTCATCTCGGGGAAACAGGGTACGGAAACGCACTCGGCCGCCCATGCCTCCGCACGTGGGCAGGGCCGGCGCGCCAGGTGCGCGTAGCCCGGCTGCTGGGTGACCGCGAGCGGATAGTGGACAGCGGTCGCGAAGGGACGCCGCGCACGCCACGCATCACGGTCCGCGGTGCGCAGCACGCACAGGTGGTACACATGGCGGGGGTGGTCGCGCTGCCACGCGACACCTGGAGCCGCTGCCCGGTACCGGTGCGCGATCTCGCGGCGCCTCTCGTTGCCGGCATCGAGGTGACGGAGGGCGACCGAGAGCGCGGCCGCCTCGACCTCGCTCATCCGCGAGTTGGTGGCGACGACCTCGTGCACGTACTGGTCGCGCATCCCGTGGTGGCGCAGCAGCCTAACGCGGGCGACGAGGTCGGCGTCGTCGGTGACGACCGCGCCGCCGTCGCCGATCCCGCCCAGGTTCTTGGTCGGGTAGAAGCTGTAGCAGGCAGCCACGCTCGCCGACCCCGACGGCGCTGCTGCTCCGTGGGCCTGCGCCGCGTCCTCGATCACTGCGACGCCGAGGCCGGCGAGTTCGTCGACGGGCGCCGGCCGCCCGTACATGTGCACCGGGACGACGGCGCGGGTGCGCTCGGTGACGGCCGCCTCCGCCTCGGCCGGGTCGATCGCGGCCGTCTCGGCGTCGACGTCGACCATGACAGGGACCGCACCGGCGGCGAGGACGGCGGCTGCAGTCGGAACGGCCGTGAACGCGGGCACGATCACCTCGTCGCCGGCACCGATCCCGAGGGCGGTGAGCGTGAGGCGCAGCGCGTCGGTGCCCGACGCGACCCCGACGGCGGCTCCCCGGCCGCACCAGCCGGCGAAATGCGACTCGAACGCGTCCAGCTCGGGACCGAGCAGGAGCTGGCCCGACGCCAGCACCCTGGACACGGCCTCACCCAGCTCGGGCTGCATGGAAGCGGTCCGGCGCGCGAGATCGACTAGAGGTACCAAGAGCGATGCTCGCGGTAGAACCCGACGGTCGCGGTGATGCCGGCCGCGAAGTCGACAGCGGGCTCCCACCCGAGCAGCTTGCGTGCCTTGGTGAAGTCGCCCTTGTAGTTGCCGATGTCGATCGCGGCGCGCTCGGGCGGCCACGGTACGTACTCGACCGTTCCTGAACCCGCGGCGTCGACGATGGCATGGGCGACCTCGGCAAGCGTGAGCGAGACGGGGTGGCCGAGGTTCACGACCTCGCCGCTCGACGCAGGTGTCGACGCCGCGAGGAGGAGAGCTTCGACGACGTCGTCGACGTGGACCATGTCGCGCTCCATCGACCCGTCGCCGTAGAGCGTGATCACATCGCCTGTGAGAGCGCGCCGCACGAACGAGGCCACGAAACCCTGGCGGTCGTCACGGAGGCGCATCCGCGGCCCGTAGGTGTTGGTGAGGCGCAGGGAGCACGCGTGCATTCCGTGCACGTGGGCGTAGAGGACGTGGTACTGCTCACCGGCGAACTTGTCGACACCGTTGACGTCGACCGGCTGGACGGGATGGTCCTCGTCGACGGGGAAGTACTTCGGTCGTCCGTAGATCTGGCGGGTAGACGTGAACACCACGGGGGCGCCGGGGTTGGTGGCCCGGAGGAGCTCGAGGAGGGCGAGGTGGCTGCGGGCGTTGAGCTCGAGATCGCCGAGGGGGTCCCGCATCGAGTCGAGATGGCTGACCTGGCCGGCGCAGTTGAACACGTAGTCGGCCGCGGCGACAGCGTCGCCGACTGCGTCGGTATCGCCCACCGAGGCGCGGATCACGTCGACGGGGCGCGCGACACCTTCGATGTTGTGGACGTTCGCACCGTGGGACGCCACCTCGGCGTCGACGACCGTGACGTCGGCTCCCGCACCCGCGAGGCGGTGCACGAGGTTCGCACCGATGAAGCCGAGCCCGCCGGTGACGAGACACCTCGACCCGGAATAGGGGGCGGCGCTATCGCGGCCAGACACGTCCAGCACCTCCTGTGGGACAGGGCACGCGCCGATCGGGAGTCAGGGTAGCCAGTGATGCGAGACGACCCGAGTCGCGGTGGCACCCACCCTGGTCAGGGCACCCACGCGCTCGTGAGCACGTTCCAGCTGACCGCCACGGTCATCACGGCGCCGGCTGCGTACACGATCGCCCGCACCGGCTGCGGCCGTGGCGCGAGGGCCTCGCCGGCAGCGACGAACACCGGGAACACGGTGTTGGTGTAGCGACCGAGGCCGACGATGCCGAGCGCGAGCGACGGAACCAGGTAGGTGCCGGCGAGCACCAGCCATGCGGCCTCGAGCTTGCGCCACTGCCACACGACCACCGCGATCGCGACGATCGCGGCGCCGAGGTGGAACCTCGTGTTCCAGTCGCTGTGGTCGAAGACCTCGATCAGGGTCGATTCGTGCCAGCCGACCTTCGCGGCCATGAACGCGAACGGGTCGCGGGTCCACACCCAGAGCTGCAGCATCCACGCGCCGACCACGAGGACCGACGGCACGGACACGAGCACAGCGCGCAGCCACTGGCGCTGCTTCCACACGATCGCGAACACGACCGCGACCGTGACGAGGATCCCGTTCGGTCTCGTGCTCGCCGCGAGGGCGCAGAGCAGGGCAGCGACCAGATCGGAGCCCACAGTGGGGCGATCGCGTCCGATCATCACGAACGCCCAGACGGACGCGGCGAGTACGACCGCGTCCGGGTAGACGAGCGCGAACGCCACGCCGTAGCCGAACAGGGCGAGGCACCACACCGACGCCGACGCGACCTTGTCGCTGCGGTCTCGTCGCATCAGCACGTGCAGCCCCCACAGGGCTGCTGCGAAGGCGACGTTGACGAGCACGAGCCCGGCGATCCAGGCCGGGATCGCCGCCCATGTCGCCAGGTCGATGTAGCCCGGCAGGAACGGGAAGAACGGCAGGCCGCTCTGGCCTGCCGGACCCGGTGCGGTGAAGCCGAGCGCAGAGATCTGCAGGTACCAGCGACCGTCCCAGAGGGTCACGAGATCGGCGAAGGCGGTGTGGCGGACGACCACCAAGGTGGCGAGCGTGCCGTAGACGAGCACCCGCGACACCACGAACGCGGCGACGACGGACCCGGGAGGCAACCACCGCCGCTTCGCTCCCGTATCCGCGTCAGGCAGCGTCACCGCGGCCGGTGCCGGCGTCACGGGGTCCAGTTCTCCGTGAACACGAGTGCCGACACCACGACCAGGGCAGCGAGGAGTACCGACAGGCACGTGACCCTCAACGCCCGCGGCATGCGCTCGAGCGCAACGCCGCAGCAGACGGCCGGCACGAAACAGGCCACGCTGTAGCGGGCGATGCCGGTCATCCCGGTGACGAGCGAGGGCACGAGGCTGAGCAGGTAGAGCACGAGCCAGCCTCGCGGCAGCCCGCGCTGGCGCCAGCACCACAGCACCGCTGCCGCACCGACCGCGACGAGCACCAGCTCGGGCCACTGCACGTGGGCGCGCACGTCCGCGACGGCTTCGACGACGGTGACCTCGTCCCAGGCGAGCTTCGCGTGCAGGAAGCGCAGCGGATCGCCGGTGGCCCACCACTGCACACCCAGCCACGCGGCGAACACCCCCAGGGACGGCAGCAGCACCCGCACGACACGGCGGGCACGTGACGGGCCGTCGACGGCGCCTGCGAGCGCCACCGCGCCGATGACGCCGTTGGGACGTGCGAGCGTCGCCACCGCACCCAGCACACCCGCCTTCGCGTCGCGACGATGCTCGGCCGATACGAACGCCCACGTGGTCGCGGCCAGTGCCAGCGCGTCGGAGTACACCATCGTGAACGCCACCGACGACGGGAACAACGAAAGACCCCAGGCGGCGAGATCTGCGCTGCGCTCTGAGTAGTGGCGCCGCGCCAGCACGTGGACTCCCCAGAGCGCGGCGAAGAACGCGGCGTCGACGACGACGATGCCGACGAGGCCGCTCGGCAGACCGAGGGCACGTCCGAACCACAGGAACAGGGGCAGCAGCGGGAAGAACGGCCACCCGGTCTGGCCCTGGTCGCGCACGACCGCGAAGCCGTGCGCGGAGACCTCGGAGTACCACACGTAGTCCCAGTGCAGCAACGGGCTCAACCACGACTCACCCGAGCGTGTGAACCCGACGACGAGTGCCACAGCGACCACGACCAGGCGCGACACGCAGAACGAGAGGACGACCGCCCGTGGCGGCCGCGGCACCCGCGACCAACTCCAACCACGGGGCTCTTCGGCGACGCCCGACGCGGGATCGTGGATGAGCTGCGCCGTCAACCGGGGACCCTCCGCACGGTCACACCTGCGCCGGCGAGCGCTTCCTTGGCCTCAGAGATCGTGTGCTCGCCGAAGTGGAAGATCGATGCTGCCAGAACGGCGTCGGCCTTGCCGTCGGTGACCCCCTTGACGAGGTCGTCGAGGCCTCCCACCCCTCCGGATGCGACGATCGGGACGTCCACCGCCGAGCGGACGGCCTTCAGCAGGTCGATGTCGTATCCCTCGCGCGTGCCGTCGCGGTCCATCGACGTCAGCAGGATCTCCCCGGCGCCGAGGTCGACCACGTTCTCCGCCCAGACCCTCACGTCGAGCCCCGTAGGCGTGCGCCCGCCGTGGGTCCACACAGTCCAGTTCGCCCCCGTGCGCCGTGCGTCGACGGCGACCACCACGCACTGGGACCCGAACGCGTCGGCGGCCTCCTCGACGATGTGGGGTTGCTCGACGGCGGCGGTGTTGATCGACACCTTGTCGGCCCCCGCGAGGAGCATGCGGCGCACGTCGTCGACGTTGCGGACCCCGCCACCGACCGTGAGCGGCATGAACACCTCACCGGCCGTGCGCTCCACCACGTCGTAGATCGCGTCGCGCCCGTCGCTGCTCGCCGTGATGTCGAGGAACACGAGCTCGTCGGCGCCCTCGGCGTCGTAGCGGGCTGCGAGCTCGACGGGGTCACCCGCATCGCGGATGTCCACGAAGCGGACACCTTTGACCACGCGCCCGCAGTCGACGTCGAGGCACGGGATGACCCGCGTCGCAAGCGTGCTCCGATGCTTCATCGCGGAGTGCCTGCCAGCTCGTCGACCGCCTCCGCGACGCCGACACGTCCCTCGTAGATCGCCTTGCCGACGACGGCACCGGCCACCCTCCGCCCGTTGACGTCGAGGGCCGCGAGCGCACGTAGGTCGTCGATGCCCGCCACACCTCCGCTCGCGAGGACGTCCACGTCGACGACGCCCAGCAGGCTCCGGATGCCGTCGAGGTCGGGGCCGCTCAACATCCCGTCGCGGCTCACCTCGGTGGCGAGCAGGGCGGAGACGCCTGCGTCGGCTAGGCGTACCGCGTACGCCTCGACGGTGTGGCCGCTGCCCTGGGTCCAGCCGCGGATGGCGACCTCGCCGTCGACGGCGTCG
>JAIBAC010000138.1 GCA_019695375.1 Acidimicrobiia bacterium | reverse complement strand
CGGTGGCGGAACGCTGGCGCGCCCGCGGCGTGGACGCGCACGTCGTGGTTGCCGACCTCGGCGACGCCGAGCAGGCGGCGCAGGCCGCCACCACGGCGTGGGACCTGCTCGGACATCTCGATGTGATCGTCAACAACGCAGGACGCCCGCTGCGCCGCCGGGCGACGCGCCTCTCCCCCGCCGACGTGACCGAGACGATGCGCGTCAACTTCTTCGGCGCCGTGACGGTCACGCTCACGCTGCTGCCGCTGATGCTCGAGCGCGGATCGGGACGCATCGTCAACATCGGCTCGATCGCCGGCCGCGTGGCCGCCCCTCGCGAAGCGGCATACGTGGCGTCGAAGTTCGCGCTCGCCGGTTGGAGCGACACCCTCGCCGTCGACCTCGAAGGCAGCGGCATCGCCGTGCACCACGTGTCCCCGGGCGCTATCGACACCCCGCTCTGGGACATGCCCGACCAGGAGCAAGCCGCGTTCACCGGCCCCCGCGCACCTGCGAGCAAGGTCGCGCGCGCGGTGATCACGGCGATCGAGCGCGGACGCTACGAGACTGTCGTCCCGCGGTCGCTGGCGCCGGCGCTGGCGCTGCGCAGCCTGATGGGCGAGGCGTACCTGGCGCTGACAGCACGATTCGACCGCAGGCAGAAGCGGTGACCGCTCCCCCGAACACGCTCACCGGGCTACTGCGCAGGAGGATCAGCGACGATCACGACCGGCCGTTCCTGCGACGCGACGGCGGCGCCGCGCTCACCTACGGCGAGTTCGGCGCCATCGCTTCGCGGTGGGCACGGCTGCTCGGCACGTACCGGCCCACGTCGACCGGCGATCCATTCCACGTGGGCGTCCTCGCCGACAACTCACCGGCGTGGCTCGAGGTGCTGGGCGGCTGCCTACTCGCCGGCGCCACCCTCGTGGGGTTGAACACGACACGCGGCGCTGCCGAGCTCGCCCGCGACGCGGCGCACACGCGTTGCTGCGTGGTCGTGGGCGACGCCGGCCACCTCGACCGGCTCGCCGCTGGCGGTGCCGGCGCGCCCCTCCTCGCGTTCGGCCCGGACACCGACGACGCTCTCGCCTGCTGCGACGCTACCGACCCTGGCACAGAGCCGACCCCCACCGACCTGGCGTTCCTGATCTTCACGTCAGGCACGACGTCGGCACCAAAGGCCGTGCGGCGCACGCACGGCCGCGCTCTGCTCAGCGCCGAGAAGCTCGCCGACCGTGGCGAGGTGACCGCCGACGCGGTCGGGTACGTGAACATGCCGCTCTTCCACGCCGCGGCGCTGATGATGGTCGTGCTGCCCGCGATCGCGAGGGGCGCGTCGGTCTACGTGGCGCCGCGCTTCAGCGTGAGCGGGTTCCTCGACGACGTGCGCCGCCACGGCGTGACGTGGTGGGGATACACCGGCAAGCCCCTCACGTACCTGATGGCGTCACCGGCGCAACCGGACGATGCGGACAATCCGCTGCGCGTCGCGGTGGGCAACGAGGGCAACAGCGCCGTGTGCGACGCGTTCGCGGCCCGGTTCGGCTGCACCGTCGTCGACACCTACGGCGCGACCGAGGGCGGTGTCGGGGTCGTGCGCCGCACCGGTGACCCGCCAGGCTCACTCGGGCTCGCGCCTCCGGGAGTCGCGGTCCTCGCCGACGACGGCAGCGTCTGCCCACCTGCTGACGTGGCACCTGACGGCACCGTGCGCAACGCGGGCGAGGCCGTCGGCGAGATCGTCAACACCACGGGCGTGAACGCGTTCGAGGGGTACTGGGACAACCCCGAAGCCACTGCGGCGCGCGGCGGCGGCCGCACGTACCGCTCCGGGGACCTCGGCTACGCCGACGCCGACGGCTACCTGTACTTCGCGGGACGCACCGACGACTGGCTGCGCGTCGACGGGGAGAACCTCGCCGCGGGCGCGATCGAACGCCTCCTCGAGCGACACCCCGACGTGCTCGTCGCAGCCGTGGTGGGGGTGCCCGACGCCGGTGCCGGCGACCAGGTCCTCGCTGTGCTCCAGCGCCGCCCGGATGCGCACTGCGATCCCGCCGACGTGCTCGCGAGGACGGCCGCCGATCCGGACTGCGGGACGAAGTGGCTGCCGCGCTATGTCCGCGTGGTCGACGCGCTGCCGCTCACCCCTACGCACAAGGTGGCCCGACGTGACCTCCGGCATCGCTGGTTCGAGCAGCCGGGCACACTCGAGCGAACATCCACCGGGTTGGTGCCGCTCGACCCCGACCGCCTCCGCTCCCGCTTCGCGGCGACCGGTCGTGGCCATCTCCTCGACCTCTGAGGACCCGCCAGCCATCGGCCAGCCTCACTCAGAGTGGCGCAATCTGTCGGAGTGTGCTCCAATTGCCCTCGTTTGCACCACGGGTGATGGGGAGGAAGCTATGAGGCGGGCACTGGTCGGACTTTGCGCGGCGTTCGCGGCCGCGGTGGCAACCGTGATGGTGCCCCCGGCCGCTACCGCTGCGATCACGCCTCCGACGTACGTGCGGACCATCGGTGGTCCGGGTCACGCCGGCGTGTACGCGTGGGGTATGGCGACGGCCTCCGACGGTTCGATCCTGACCACGGACTACAACAACTACCTCGTGCGCCGCTACTCGCCGTCGGGGCAGCTGCTGCAGTCGTTCTCGTGCAGGGGCAACGGTCAGGGCTGCACGCTCCAGCCCTACAGCGTGTCGGTCTCGCCCGTGGACGGCGCCATCTACGTGATGGACTTCAACGCCCAGCAGATCGAGGTCTTCAACGCCAACGGCACCTTCCGCAAGGTGATCGACGGCATCGGCTGGAAGTACGCACCCCGTGCCGTGGTGAACAGCACCGGGCGCATCTACGTCGTCGACTCCCACAACATCTCACCCACCTTCCCGAACCGGGTCCACGTGCTCTCGCCCGACGGCACGCAGCTGTTCGACTTCGGCACCAACGGCACTGCACCGGGCCAGCTCGGCGTCACCCGTGGCATCGCGATCGGGCCAAATGACGAGGTCTACCTCGGCGACGTCGGCAACCGCCGCATCGACGTCTTCGACAAGGACGGCAACTTCCTGCGCATGTTCGGCTCCGGCGGCACCGGGGCCGGCAAGTTCGGCGGCGACATGCGCGGCATCGTCGTCGGCGGCGGCTACGTCTACGTCGTCGACGCGAGCCAGGGTCAGATCGAGAAGTTCACGACCGCCGGACAGTACGTGGCCACGATCGGCCAGCCCGGCTCCGATCCCGGCCAGATCGCCGGTGGACGCGAGATCACGATCGGCCACGACGGCAACCTCTACCTCGCCGACTACACGGCGACGCGCATCGACGTGTTCACCCCCTCGGGCACGTGGCTCCGCGAGATCCCCGACCCGCCCCAGCCGGCGCCCAACGGCGGCTTCGCGATGCCCGAAGGCGTCGCTGTCAACAACGCCAACGGCAACGTCTACGTGTCGGACACCTTCAACCACCGCATCCAGCAGTTCACCAACACCGGCACGTTCGTGCGGGCGTGGGGCTACCGTGGCACCGGGGACCCCAACGCGATGGACTACCCCCGCGGCATCTCCGTCGACCAGGCGACCGGCAACGTCTGGCTCAACAACACGCGGTCGGCGAACATCAAGGCGTACACGTCGACCGGCGGGTTCATCCGCTCCTTCGGCAGCCAGGGCCCGGCCGACAACCAGTTCTATTACGCCCGCGGCATCCACTACGGCTCCGACAACCGGGTCTACGTGCCCGACAGCGGCAACCTGCGGCTCAAGGTGACCGACCCCCAGGGAAACCTGATCTGGAGCGTGCCGTGCGGGGCGCCCGCCCTGCCTGGCAACTGGGTTCTCTTCGGATGCACCAGCGTCACACGTGACGACGCCGGCAACGTCTACGCCGCGTCGCCGACGGAGAACAAGGTCTACAAGTGGACCTCCAACGGCACCCTCGTGTGGAAGAAGGGCACTGCAGGCAACGGAAACGGGCAGGTGAGCGCACCGTACGGCGTCGCCGTGCGCGGCAACCGCCTCTACGTGTCCGAACAGAACGGCAACCGCATCGACGTGTTCGACCTCAACTTCACGTACCAGGGCCGCTTCGGCAGCCGCGGCGCCGGCCACGGCCAGTTCAACCAGCCCGCTCAGATGCAGATCGACAACGCCGGTCGCATCTACGTGTGCGACAAGAACAACGAGCGCATCGAGGTCTTCCAGCTCCGCTGACCTAGGCCCCGTGTCGACCCGGTCCCGTCAGGGCTCCGGGTCGACGCGGGCCTGCTCGAGCAGGCGGCGGGCGATGACGAGGCTCTGGATCTCGCTCGTGCCCTCGCCCACGATCATGAGCGGCGCGTCGCGGTAGAGCCTCTCGATCGGGTACTCCGCCGCGTAGCCGTTGCCGCCGTGGATCCGCAGCGCGTCGAGGGTGACCTCCTGGCACGCCTCCGACGCGAAGAGCTTGGCCATCCCGGCCTCGAGGTCCGCACGCTGACCGGCGGCCTTCTTGGCGGCCGCGTCCTGCATGAGCAGGCGTGCCGCCGCGATCTTGGTCGCCATCTGGGCGAGCTTGAGCTGGATCGCCTGGTGCTCGCTGATGGGCACGCCGAACGTCTCGCGCTGCTGCGCGTAGCGGATCGACTCGTCGAAGGCGCGCTGGGCCACACCCACGGCACGGGCGGCGATGTTGACGCGGCCGAGCTCGACGGCCGCCATCATGTGCTTGAAGCCCCGCCCTTCGTCGCCGCTGAGCAGGTTCGCGGCGGGCACACGGTGGTCGTCGTAGACGAGCTCGACGGTCTCGATGCCCTTGTATCCGAGCTTCTTGATCTTGCGGCTCACGGTGATGCCTTCGAAGGTCTCGGCGCCGGGCTCCTTCTCGATCATGAGCACGCTCATCCCGCGGTGGGGCGGGTCGGTGTCGGCGGTCTTGACCAACGTCGAGACGAGACCGGCGTGCTGACCGTTGGTGAGCCACATCTTGGTGCCGTTGACGACGTAGTCGTCGCCGTCGCGGACGGCGCGGGTGCGGATCGCCTGCACGTCGCTGCCGCAGTCGGGCTCCGACAGCGAGTACGCGGCGCGCAGCTCTCCTGTCGCCATCCGCGGCAGGAAGCGGTCGCGTTGATCCGCGGTGCCGAACTCGCGCAGCAGGAAGACGCTCATGAAGTGGGTGTTGAGGAACCCGCTCACCGACATCCAGCCGTAGCTGAGCGCCTCGACGACTCCGACGTAGGTGAGCAGGTCGAGGCCGAGTCCGCCGTACTCGACCGGCACCGTGATGCCGAAGAGGCCGAGCTCCTTCATCCCCTCGACGATCTCGGCGGGGTAGGTGTCGCCGGCGTCGAGCTCGCCGGCGCGTGGCGTGATCTCCTTGGCGGTGAAGCGCCGCACGGCATCGAGCAGCTCCGCGCGCAGCTCGCTGATCTCGGCGGGATCCGTGGCAGTGATGGGGTCGCTCACGCCGGTGCCTCTCCCTTGTCCTCTTTGACCTTCATCTCGTACACCAGCGTGTACAGGTTGTACGCATCCTCCCGCAGCGGCTTCGCCCCGCCGAGCACCTCCGCTCCGAGGACGATGTGGGCGGTGCGGTCGATGGCGATCGACAGCTCGAGGGCATGTTCGAGGTCGCGCCCGCCCACGACGAGGCCGTGGTTGGCCATGAGCGCCGCACGCCCGTAGTCGCCCACCGCTGCGACGACGTTCGCACCGAGCTCGTCGGTGCCGCTGATGCCGTACGCGGCCACCGGCACCTCGGCACCGCTCTCCACCGCGAACTCGTCGATGAGAGCGGGGATGGGACGCTGGGCGACCGCGAACATCGACGCGTACAGGGCGTGGCTGTGCACGACGGCGCCGAAGTCGGGCCTTGCACGGAGGAGACCGAGGTGGATAGCCGTCTCCACCGACGGCCGGTGCTCGGCAGCGGCGGTGTCGACAACCTCGCCGTCGAGGTCGACGACGATGACGTCGGCAGACGTGCACTCGCCCTTGGGGATGCCGTGGCGTGTGATCGCGACGTTGCCGTCGTGTGTCCGCGCGCTGACGTTGCCGGACGCGCCGACGACGAGACCGGCCGCTGCCATCGCGCGTGCGGCCCCGACAACCTGTTCACGATCGGACGTGTAGCTCACGTTCGGCCCTCCGCGGTGTCGGCGACATCGAGCAACGACGAGAAGCGCGCGACCCCTTCGTGGAGCCGGTCCCACGTCTGCACCCAGGTCTGATACCCGGCAGCGTAGGTCTCGACCCACTCGTCCACCGGCGAGACGGTGCGCCCGCGGCCGGCCAGCGTCCTGCCGGCGGCGCCCACGTCGGGCTGGTTCCCGAGACCCACCTCGGCGCATGCGGCGGCACCGCGAACGGTCACGTGTCCGTCGTGGCAGCGCAGTTCACGTCCGAGCACCGACGCGACCACGTCGGGCAGCAGCGGCGACTCTGCCATGCCGCCGCCGAGCGCCACCGCCGCGTCGATCTGTGTCGCCTCCCCGACCCAGGCGAGACAGTGGCGGGCCGCGTAGGCGATCGACTCGACGAAGGCGCGCGCGACCATCGCCCGCGTCGGCCCGAGCTGCGCAAGAGGCAGGTTGATGCGGAGCTCACCGGCACGAAGCAGGGGCAGGTCGGAGAAGTCGAGCGGACCCGGGCCGAGAACGGCAGGGGCGACCCCTCCGGCCGGCGCGGCGGCCGCGAGGGTGTGCACCTCCTCGGGCGCCACGTCGAGCAGCGTCGCGAACCACGCCTGCGCGAGACCGCACTCGCTGCCGTTCGCCTCGAGCAGCCAGCGATCGGCGACGGCGTGGCAACCGCGCCAGAGGCGGCGGTGCGGGTCCGTGACGACGGCGGAGGTCACGGCTGCCACCGGCAGGGTCGATCCCGCCACGATGCCGACCTCGCCGTCGGCGACGATCGCCATGCCCACGAGCGCCGCCATGGTGTCGCCTGCTCCGACGACCACGGGCGTGCCGACCGCGAGGTCGGTGTCGGCCGCGGCCGTGCTCGTGACGAGACCGAGAGCATCACCGGCCTCTCTCAGGGGTGGCAGCGCGGTCGCTGCCACCCCGCACTCGGCGGCGAGGTCGATCGCCCACGAGCGGGCGCTCACGTCGAGGAGGCCGGTGTCGGACGCGTTCGACGGCTCGCACGCGAGCTCCCCGCAGAGCCGGAACGCTAGCCAGTCCGAGACGGGCACGATCTTGTCCACCGCGGCTGCGACGTCGGGCCTGTGCGCTCTGAACCACGCAAGGCGCGCCGGTGCGAGCACGATCGGGGGCTGATGGCCGCCGGTGTCGTAGAGCCGCTCCCCCACGCGGGCCTCGAGCTCGAGCGCCTCGGCGAACCCGCGGGCGTCGGTGTTCGGCCCGGCGTAGAGGGCGTCGCCGCCCGCATCGAGGAAGACCGTGGCGAGGCGCTGTGTGGTGCAGACCACGGCGTCGACGTCAGTGTCCCCCGCAGCGGCCCGGATCGCCTCGCAGACGACGGCCCAGAGCTGTTCGGGGTCCCATTCGCGGCCCATCGGGGCCTCGGGCGGGACGATCTGGGGACACGTGCGGCGGGCGGCGGACATCACGTCACCGTCGTGGACGACAGCGGCGTTGACCGTCGATGATCCGCAGTCGACGACGAGGACGCGGCTCACCGCCAGAGCCTCTCCACCGCCGCGGGTGCGCACTCGGGGTTCAACGCCCCGGCCGGCACCTCTCCCGCGGCAAGGGCGTCGAACGCGTCGGCGAGCATCTCCGTGTGGCAGGCGTCGGCCCCGCGCGACGCGCCACCGATGTGCGGCGTCAGTATCACGTTCGGCAATCGTGCGAGGTCCGTGTCGGGTGCGATGTACTCACCCTCGAAGTGGTCGAGCGCCGCCGCTGACAGGTGTCCCGCGACGAGGGCGTCGACGAGCGCCGCGCGGTCGACAATCGGTTCGCGTGCGGTGTTGACGAGCACCGCGCCGCGAGGCAGCGCCGCCAGCTCGGCAGCGCCGAGCATCCCGCGCGTCTCGTCGGTGAGGGCCGCGTGGACCGAGACGTAGTCGCAGCGGGACAGCATCTCCGCCAGCGTCCCCACCGCCTCGACACCGGCGGCGGCGAGCGTCGCGGCGTCGGCGTAGGGATCGAAGGCCAGGACCTGCATCCCACAGCCGCGCGCGATGCCGGCCAGCTCCCGGCCGACGGCGCCGTAGCCGACGAGACCGAGCGTCGCGCCACCGATCTGAGGTCCGCGGAAGCGCTGCTGCGCGATGGTGTCGTCGACCACCCAGCGGCCGGCGCGGATGTCGCGGTCGGCGGTGGCGATCCCGCGGGCTGCGGCGATC
>JAIBAC010000137.1 GCA_019695375.1 Acidimicrobiia bacterium | reverse complement strand
GGGCGGCGACGCCGTCGGGGTGGTCGACGAGATGTGCGACGGCGGCGCCGCCGAAGTCGCCGAAGCCGAGGCGGAAGTCGAGGGGGGTGCCGGCGACGACGACGGCGTCGGCCTCGCGCAGCGCCACCGACCGTGCACGGCTGAACGCGAGCGGGTCGTCGGCGGCGATCGTCCCACGACCGAGCCCGTTGGCGAAGACCGGCACCTGCACCTCACGCGCGAGCGTGCGCATCTGCTCCCACGCGCCCTCGAACCACACGGCGCTCCCGGATACGAGCACCGGCCGTTCCGCTCCTGCGAGCAGCGCGGCGACGGCGGCGACGTCGTCGGGGTCGGGGGCGACGCGCGGCGGCGGTGCCGCGTCGTCGAAGTCGACGGTCGCATGGCCGAACACGACGTCGAGGGGGAGGTCGCAGAACGTGGGACCGCGGTGGGGTGTGATCGCGGCGCGGACGGCGGCGTCGACCTCGGTGCCGATCGCCTCGGTCGAGACCGCCGTGGTGGCGCGCTTGGTGATCGGCGTCATGACGGGCACGTGGTCGAACTCCTGCAGGCTGCCGGCACCCCACCGCGCCTGGCCCGCGCGGCCGCCGATCACGACGAGCGGCGAGCCGTTGAACCTCGCGGACGTGACCGCGCTCACGCCGTTGGTGACGCCCGGCCCGGCCGTCAACGCCGCGACCCCGGGACGGCGCGTCAGCTTCGCGTATCCCTCGGCCGCGAACGTGGCGGTCTGCTCGTGGCGCGTGTCGATGAGCGCGACGCCGTCGCCTTTGGCGCAGGCGTCGTAGAGGGGGAAGACGTGGGCGCCCGAGAGCGTGAAGAGCACGTCGGTCCCGTACCGCTTGAAGGCCTCGACGGCGATGGCACCGCCCGAGCCGGTGAACTCGGCCATGTCAGCTCCCTTGGCAGATCGCTTCGACGAGTCGCAGGAGACCAAAGTCCGCGGTCGGCACCAACCGCGCGATGACGACGTCGTACGCGTCGTACGCGGCGAGTCCCTCGCGCAGTCCGTGTCCGTCGCGTGTCGACAGCGACACCTGCGACGGTTCGGGGTCGCCCATGGCGGCCCAGTGCTCACGGTAGAAGGGCAGGCGCGAGTAGAAGCCGATCTGCTCGGCGAGGGCGGCCTCCGCCTGCGTGCCGGCAGCCACGCGGACGTAGCCGTGGACGGCGATGCCGGCGCTGTCGCGGCCGGCTTCCACCGCGAGGGCGTGGACCCGATCGCGCACCTCGCGTGCGTGCTCGGGGGTGTTCCAGTTGCACAGGACCCCGTCCGCCGACCGCGCGGCGAGCGCTGTCATCTGCGGCCCGAGCGCGCCGACGACGACCGGGTAGCCGTTGCCGGTCAGCGTCTGCAGGGCGTCGGCGGTCCATGCGAGCGGTGCACGCCACTCGCGCTCGTGCACCTTCTCGGCTGCCGCGCGCTGGCCGACGCCGATCCCGAGGGCGACGCGGCCGGCCGCGAGGCGGTCGACCTGACCTGCCGCCAAGGCAAGCGTCGCGGTCGAGCGTGCCGAGAGCGGCACGACGCCGGTGCCGAGGCCGACGTGGTCGGTGACCGCCGCCCAGGCGCCGAGCGTGACGCAGGCGTCGGCGCCGCCGGTCTCGTTCGTCCAGACCGAGTCGGCGCCGCCGTCCTCGGCGAGGCGGACTGCCGCGATGCCGGCGTCGTCGGGGAGGTCGCGGTCGGCGAGGGCGATCCCGAGGCGCACGGCGCTCAGATGACCCGGCCGGGCGTGCCGTCGGCGGCCTCGACGTCGAGGCCTGCTGCTGCCCACGCGTTCATCCCACCGGACATGTTGACGGCGTCGAAGCCCTGCTTGGCGAGGATCTGCGCCGCGCGGCCCGACCTCGCACCGCTGCGGCATATGCAGACGATGCGGCGATCGCGTGGCAGCGACGCGATGTTGTCGACGAGTGTCGCGAGCGCCACGTGCACGCTGCCGGGGGCGTGGCCGGCGGCGACCTCTTCGGCCTCGCGCACGTCGAGCAGGAAGGCGCCACCGGCGCCTGCGGCCAGCCCTTGGGCTTCCTGCGGGCTGACTTCGGTCATCGCGATCGCTCCGGTGCTCGTCGTGCTGTGTCGTGGTCGCAGCCGCGGTGACGGTGGCGGCCGGGGCCGTTCAATATACGGCGGCGGCGATCGCGGCCGCTGCCGACGACGGCTCCGGGAAGCCGGCGTCGACTGCGCGCTGGGGGTCGAGAGCGCGCCCGAACGTGAGGAGCTCGCCGAGCTCGTGGCTCCACGGTTCCATGCGTCGCAGGATACCGCCCACGAGGCTGACCGTGCGCAGCATCGGGACGCGTGTGCGCCCGACGAGGCGGATCGCGGCCGACAGCGGCATCGCGTCGGCGGGTGCGAAGTTGTAGACGCCGGCGACGTCCTCTGTCAGGGCGTGGACGATCGCGGCGGCCACGGCGTGTGCGGTCACGAACTGCACCTGCGGGTCGTAGCCGAAGCGCGTGGTGACGAACCCGCCGGGCTGGAGGACGTGGTCGGCGAGGAGGCCGTGTGGCGCGGTGCCCACCGTCTCGGCCACGCGCAGCACGGTGAGGGACACGTCGGGGCGTGCCGCCGCGAAGCGGGCTGCCGCCGATTCGAGGTCGGCGATGTCGGTGGCCGACGCGCCGGGTCGCTCGGTGGGCGCGTGGCCTTCGGTCACGAACGTGGGCAGCTCCGCTCCGGACCCGTAGACCTGCCCGCTCGATACGACGACGACGCGGTGCAGCGTCTCGCACCGTGACGCCGCCGCGAGGACGCGCTCGGCCATCTCGAGCGAACGCCGTGAGAGCCCTCCGGCGCGCAGGCGGCAGTGGTTCACGACGAGGCCGCCGGTGCGTGCCTCGTCGAGGCGTTCGAGCCAGACCTCGGCGGCGGCGGACTGCCCGGCGGGGGCAGGCGCGTCGGAGCGGGCGATCTCGATGCCGAGGCGCTGGAGGGCGTCGACGACGAGGGCACCCACACCCATGTCGGGGTCGGTCAGGACTACATCCGCCATCGGGCGCCCATCCTAAAGGCACCGCCCCCACGCCAAACGCGGGCCCCACGCCAAACGCGGGCAACCTATCCCGCCAGCGCCCCAGACCGCCCGCGTTTGGGACGGGGCCCCACGCCAAACGCGGGCAACCCGTCCCGCCACCACGTCAGACCGCCCGCGTTTGGGACGGGGCGTCAGCCCCAGATGACCGAACGGCGCTGGGCGAGCAGGTCGATCAACGTCCGCTGGATCACGGCACGCACGTCTTCGGACACCATCTGCTGGGTGTGGTCGTCGGAGTGGCCGAGGTGGACGTCGATGGGGTCGAGCACACGGATCCTGAACTTGACGGGCAGCCACACCATCGACGTGACGGGCACGTAGGGCAGACCCAGCATGCCCGCGAGGCCGTCGAGGCGCCCGAAGATCGGCATCGCCTCCTCGGCGCCGAGCACCGCGACCGGCACGATCGGCACACCGGCGTCCATGGCGACGCGCACGAAGCCACCGCGTCCGAAGCGCTGGAGCCGGTAGCGCTCGCTCCAGTGCTTGCCGGTGCCCTTGGTCCCCTCGGGGAACACGAGGCCGAGCTGGCCCTCCTCGCCGAGGAGCTTGCGCGCCGTCGACGGGTCGGCCTCGACGCCGCCGATGCGCCGGAACATCCAGCCGGCCACGGGGAGCCGCCCGAAGACGTGCTCGCCCATCATGTACACGCGCCGGTCGAGCTCGCGCCGGATCGCCCACATGATCTGGACTGCGTCAGGGGGCAGGGCGCCGGCGTGGTTCGACACCAGCAGCGCACCACCCGCCGGGATCTTGTCGAGGCCTTCGACCTCGGTCCGGAACCAGCGGTCGTAGAGGAAGTCCACCGCCGGTCCGACGCGGCGCACGACCTCCTCGCTGCGTCCCCACCTGTCTGTATCCGCGGCGTCCTCCGGCAGCGTGACGCGCGGCTCGGGGCGGACCACGTCCGCCGCCTCCTCGACCACCCACAGGTGGTCGCCGCGGTCACGGTCGTGTCTGCGACCCTCGGTGGACACCGCTCACCTCACGCTCTGAACCCAGGTCCTTCTGATCTGCGCCCCGGTGGCCCTCGCTCTCACCGCCGCGGCCGCCGGAACCGTCGGGTGCTGCCGGCGTCTCGTCCTGGGGGGCCTGCGCCGCGGGCAGCACCACGCGGAACCTACCTCCCGGGCCGGGGTAGGCGCTCACCTCGCCCCCACAGCTGCGAACCGCCGACTCCACGATCGAGAGGCCGAGGCCCGATCCCGAGCGGCCCTTGGCGGCGGCCGAACGCCAGAAGCGCTCGAACACCTGCGGGACGTCGTCGGGGGCGAGGCCCGGGCCGGCGTCGACGACCTCGAGCACCACCGCGCCGCCCTTCGCATCCGCGTCCGTGCCGACCGTCACGTGGATCGGCTCGGCGCCGTACTTGACGGCGTTGACGACGAGGTTGCGCACCACCGACGCGAGCGACACCTCGGCGCCGCGCACCCACATGCCTGCGGACACGTCGGTGGTGATGTCGACGTCGGCGAACTCGGGTTCGGCGAGGACGTCGCAGGTCAGCTCACCGAGGTCGAGGAGCTGGGAGTCGCCGCCGACGCCGGCGTCCTCGCGTGCGAGCTGGGTGAGCCCGGCGACGAGCTTCTCGAGGCGCTCGGCGGCCTGGCGCAGGTCCTCGACGGCCTCGGGGTCGGCGGCGGTGCGCCGCAGGTAGTCGACGTTGCCGCGGATCGTCGTGAGCGGCGTGCGCAGCTCGTGCGACGCGTCGGCGACGAAGCGGCGCTCGGCTTCGAGCATCTCGCCCTGACGCACGTACGCGTGCTCGATGCGGTCGAGCATCGCGTTCACCGTGGCGGTGAGGCGCTTGAGGTCGCGGTCGCTCGTGGACGAGTCGATGCGCCGTGCGAGGTCACCGGTCGTCGCGATCTTCTCGGCGGTGTCGGCGATCCGCTGGCCCTGCTGGATCGCCTGGCGCGTGACGACGTAGCCGATGCAGCCCGCGAGCGCCGTCGTGAGCAGGCACTGCGCCACGAGGTAGCCGACGAGGCGTCGCTGGTACTCGATGAGGTCCTCGATGGGGCGCCCGACCACGAGCACCTGGCCCGTGTCGAGGTGGTGGGCGCGGATGCGGAAGTGGAGCCCGCCGTACTTCTCGGTGTAGGTGACGTCGGGGCCGCTGCGGTCGACGAGCGCGAGGGCTTGGTGCGGGGTGGGCAAGCCACGCCCGCCGACGCTGTCGAGCACGGTGCCGTTGCGGTCGACGCGCTGGCGCACGATCGGCTGGCCCTCGGTGATCTGGGTGAGGAAGGGATCGATGTTGGCGTAGCCGATCGGGTCGAAGAGCTCCGCGAGGTTCGTCACACGTTCGAGCTGCTCGTCGACGCGGGCGATGAAGGAGTCCGACAGGAGCCGGTACTGCAGCAGGCTGCCGAGGCCGCTGACGACGAGGACGCCGAGCGCCGACGCGAACGCGAGCCGCAGGCGCAGGGACAGCCGGCGCACGTCAGCACCCCGCCGCGCGCGGTGACGTCGCCGGCCCCGGTGCGGCTGGGGGCGATGACGCTTTGGCCAAGTCTCAGTCCCTCAGGACGTAACCGACACCTCGCACTGTGTGCACGAGACGGGCCTCGCCGTCGGCTTCGAGCTTCTTGCGCAGGTAGCCGACATAGACCTCGAGCGTGTTGGATCCGACGTCGACGTCGTATCCCCACACCTCGTTCATGATCGCAGAGCGGGTCAGCACCTTTCGCGAGTTCTCCGCGAGGAACAGCAGCAGGTCGTACTCGCGCACGGTGAGGTCGATCTCGCGGTCGCCGCGCTTGACGATGCGGCTCTCGGAGTCGATCGAGAGGTCCGAGACGCGCACGACGGTCTGGACACCGTCGCCGCCCACGCGCCGCAGCAGCGCGCGGATGCGTGCGAGCAGCTCCTCGGCCGCGAACGGCTTGACGAGGTAGTCGTCGGCGCCGGCGTCGAGGCCGGCGACACGGTCCTCCACCTGGTCGCGTGCGGTGAGCATCAGGACCGGGATCGTGGAGGTGTACCTGATGCGGCGGCACACCTCGACACCGTCGATGCCGGGCAGGTTCAGGTCGAGCACGACGAGGTCGACGCCGTTGTCGACGCGCTGGAGGGCCTCGCCGCCGGTCTCGGCCGTGAGGACCTCGTAGCCCTCGAGCTCGAGGAGGCGGCGCAGGGTGGACAGGATCGAGCGGTCGTCGTCGACGAGCAGCAGGGTGCCTGCGGCCGAGGCCAAAGGGGCTCTCCTTGGGTATCGCCGGCGGGATCCCCGGCGGCGGGACTAGGCGCGATCCTACCGGGGTGCCGCGCTGATCCGGGGCGATGCCGTCGGAGCGATCGGTGCGTTTGCACCCAAACGGCACGACCATGAACGGGGTGCCACCACCCGGGTGTTATATTCTCATTGTCTGCTCAGGTACGGCTCAGCGGACGCTAAGGCGGCTGCCTTAGTTCTGTGGTCGTCCCGAAGCATGACTTCGATCCGGGGTTCTCCTCCCAGTGCCCCGGGCTCAATCGGAGTCGTTGACATACACGATGCCCAGCACAGGCCCTGCAGCATCGTCATGGTGGTCTTGATGGCGGACGAGCTTCCCCACGGCACGGCCGCTCTGGTGCCTCCCGGCACACGGACCACCTAGAAGCGAGAGACCTACGATCCTCCCAGTCCCAGTCTCTCGCACCCCAGCCGACCCCCCAGGATCCCCACTCCTGGGGGGTCGTTCTTTCCCGGCCTTTTCCCGCCGCGCCCGGCGCTGTCGCGCCGCGCCCTCGAGGCCGGGCGGGAACCAAGGCGGCGCCCGGTTCGTCGACAACTCAGCGGCGGCACAGGATGGGTCGATACCTTCAGCGACACTTCACGCCTGTCCACCCCGAGAAACGAGGGTCCGAGTCCATGACTGAGATGCCGGCGTCCGAGCACGCCCAGATCGAGCGGGCACTGTTCGAGATCAAGAAGGTCATCGTCGGACAGGAGCAGCTCCTCGACCGCATCCTCGTGGCGGTGCTCGCGGGCGGCCACGTCCTGCTCGAGGGTGTGCCGGGCCTCGCCAAGACGCTCACGGTCAAGACGGTCTCCAAGGTCCTCGGCGGCAGCTTCAACCGCGTGCAGTTCACCCCCGACCTCGTGCCCGCCGACCTCGTGGGCGCCCGCGTGTGGCACCCCGACACGGGCCACTTCGAGGTCGAGGAGGGCCCCGTCATGGCCAACTTCGTCCTCGCCGACGAGATCAACCGCGCGCCGGCGAAGGTGCAGTCGGCGCTGCTCGAGGTGATGGAGGAGCGCCAGGTCACGGTGGCGGGCAAGACGATGCACACCCCTGACCCGTACTTCGTGCTCGCGACGCAGAACCCGATCGAGAGCGAGGGCGTCTACCCGCTGCCGGAGGCCCAGGCCGACCGGTTCCTGCTCAAGGTCGTCGTCGGCTACCCGACGGCCGCCGAGGAGCAGGAGATCATCCACCGCGTCTCGGTGCGCCCACCCGAGGTCGAGACGCTGTTCGACCCCGAGGCGATCCTGCGCCTGCAGGCGCGCACCGACGCCGTCTACGTCGATCCCGCCGTGAGCCGCTACGCCGTCCAGGTCGTCGAGGTGACACGCCCACGCGAGGCTTCGTTGCTGGGCGAGCTCGCCGACACCGTCGCGTTCGGCGGCAGCCCGCGTGCGTCGCTGGCGCTCGTGCGCGGCTCGCGTGCGCTCGCGATGCTGCGCGGCCGCGACTACGCCCTGCCCCAGGACGTTGCCGAGCTCGCATACGACTGCCTGCGCCACCGCCTCGTGCTCAACTACCAGGCGATCGTCGACGGCATCGTGCCCGAGCACATCATCCAGCGCGCCCTCCAGGTCGTGCCGATGCCCCAGATCGACCTGCACCGCGGCACGCTGCCGGCAGCGCCGGAGGCCGCGCCGGTGCTCGCGGCGGAGACGGTGCCGGCGCCGGAGTCCGCGACCCAGACGATGCCGGGCTGGGGTGAGGCAGATGCCGAAACTGCCTCCTGAGACCCTCCTGCATCGCCTCGACCTCGCGATACGCCAGCGCGTCCACGGTGACGTGGGCGGCGACACGAAGGCGTTCGGGGTGTCGGGCGGGATGGAGGTCGACCGGGTGCGGCCCTGGACCCCCGGCGACGACTGGCGCTTCCTCGACGCCGCCGCGACGGCGCGCACGGGGACCCCGCATGTGCGGGTCCCGGTGGCGGAGCGCCGCTTCACGCTCTGGCTCGCCTTCGACGTGTCGTCGTCGATGGCGTTCGGGACCCAGCAGTGGGAGAAGGGCGAGCTCGCGGTGTCGGTCGCGGCTGCGCTCGGGCTGCTGGCGTTGCGGCAGTCAGGCAAGGTGGGCGCCATCGCGCTCGGCGGCGACTCCCTGCCGGTGCCGCCGCGGCCGGGGCGTCCGGCGCTGCTGTCGCTGCTC
>JAIBAC010000136.1 GCA_019695375.1 Acidimicrobiia bacterium | reverse complement strand
GAGGACGTCGAGGGCGGTGCGTGGGAGGCGCTCGCCTTCGCCGGCGCGCCGGCCGGCACCGGCCGCATCGCCGGCCAGCCGGCCGCCGATGACGCCGTCGCCGAGACGTTCTTCGACGCGGCAGGCGCACCCGAGCCCTCCGGTGTCGCGGCACCACCACCGCCACCCGGCTCCGGCGCGGTGCCGCCTGCGCCACCTCTGCCGCCGGTGCTGCCACATCCACAGGCGGCGACGACAGGCGACGCGTGGGGCGAGTTCATGCAAGGCCGCGGTTGGGAGGAGGCGCCCGAACGCGGTCGCGGCAGACGGCGCCGTCGTGGCGGTCGCGCGAGCAAGCCGGTCACAGGGGGCGACGAGTGAGCGATCGAGCAGACGAGATCCGCGACGCGGCCACGGTCCTCGTCGTGCGCGACGGTGAGGCACGGCGGCCCGAGGTCCTGATGGTCCGGCGCACCCACAAGGCGGCCTTCGCTGCCGGAGCGATGGTGTTCCCGGGCGGTGCCGTAGACCCCGCCGACCGCACGATCGCGGCCTCGGCACGCGTCGTGGGACGCGACCTCCCCCCCGCAGACCTCACCTACTGGGTGGCCGCGCTGCGGGAGACGTTCGAGGAGGCCGGCCTCCTCGTGGGCCGCAGCGGCGTCGACTCCGACGCGCTCGGGGTCCTGCGCAGGGACCTGCTCGCCGGTCGGACCGATTTCGCGGCCTGCCTCGACGCCGCCGACGCCACACTCGACTGCGAGCGCATCGCCTACCTGTCGCGCTGGGTCACACCCAAGGGCGAGACGCGCCGCTTCGACACGCGTTTCTTCATGGTCGCCGCGCCGGAGGGCCAGATCGCGACGCACGACACGAACGAGACCACCGCCAGCGAGTGGGTCGAACCCGCCCACGCCCTCGACCGTGCCCGCGGGGGGGAGCTGTTCATGCTGCCGCCCACCATCGCGAGCCTGACCTGGCTCGCTGACTTCGCTTCGACCGAGGCCGCGCTCGAGGCGGGCCTCGCCAAGACGGCGTCCGTCGAACGGCCCGAGCTCGTGGCAAGAGACGACGGCGCCCTGGTGCTGCGTCTCTCCGACCGCGACCTGATCCTGAAGCCACCGTCGGAGCCGCCTGCAGGGAAGCCGGACCTGTGACCCCCGACACGGCCGAGGAGATCCTGCCGGGCGTGCTGCGCGTGCTCGCCGCGAACCCCGGTCCCATGACGGGCCCCGGTACCAACACGTACGTGGTCGGCGACGGCTCCGCTGTCGTCGTCGTCGATCCCGGCCCCGACGACGACGCCCACCTCGCTGCGATCCTGGATGCCGTGGGCGGCCGTGACGTGACCGCGGTCGCCGCGACCCACCACCACGCCGACCACTGGCCGCTCGCGCAGCGGCTCACCACCACCGTCGACGCTCCGCTCGCGGCGCACGGCCATCCCGCGATGGACGCCCCCGACATCGTCATCGCGGACGGTGACGAGCTCGCAGCGGGCACGCGCACACTGCGGGCGGTCATGACCCCGGGCCACGCGTCGGACCACGTCTGCTGGCTGCTCGACGACACCTCGTTGCTGACCGGCGACCACGTGATGTCGGGATCGACGGTCGTGATCGCGCCCCCCGACGGCGACATGGGGCTCTACCTGGGATCCTTGCAGCGCACCCGCGATCTGGCGCCGGCGCGGATCCTCCCCGGTCACGGCCCCGTGATCGAGGACCCGGCCGCGGTCCTCGACTACTACATGTCGCACCGCCGCGAGCGCGAGGCGTCGGTCGTGGACGCGCTCGGCGCGGGCGCAGAGACCGTCGACGAAGTCGTCGCCGCCGTCTACACGGACGTCGACGTGCTGCTACACCCGGTCGCGCGGTATTCGGTGCTCGCACACCTCATCAAGCTCCAAGACGACGGCGTCGTCGTCGCCGGAGACGAGGTGGACGTCTCGACAGCGGCTCCCGACGGCGAGGACGGCACCGGCGGCGGCCACGCCAACCCCGAGTTGCCTGCGCACCAGCCGCCGGGCATGAGCGCGACGTGGCGGTGCCGGTGAACGACGGGACCGAGGACGCAGAGCCCGGCGCTGCGGTCGAGCCCGACGACCCGGGAAACGCGGCGGTGCCTGATCTCGCAGGCGAGCTCGACCACCGATCGCGCACGGCCTCCGGTGACGACGAGCACGACTCCCACCCCGAACGCGTTGGTGCCCGGAGTCTCGTGGTCCTCGGCGTCATCGTCGTACTGGTGGGAGGCGCAGCGCTGTGGGCGGTGCTCGCTCGCGGGCCCGGGTCGCGACCGGCGACCACGGCGCCGGCGACAGCGCAGGGCCAGGTCGCCGAGAGTGATCCGGCCACCCTGTTCGCACAGAACTGCGCTACCTGCCACGGGCCGCAGGGGGCCGGCCTACCAGGTGGTGGAGCACCGGCGCTCGCGGGCCGCGGCCTCACAGCGCAGAGCGTCGCCGAGCGGATGATCGAGGGCGCCGCAGGCATGCCCTCGTTCCGCGGCCGCCTCACCGACGTGGAGCTGGCAACCCTCGCGGCATACGTGGCTGCCCTCGGACGCCCGGGTTGAGGGCTCACTTGTGAGGCCCAAACCCACGGTGCCACACTGAGCCGAGCCCGAGCTACGTCCAGGGGGGACGATGTCCGATTACCAGCTCTACATCGACGGCGAGTGGTCCGAGGCGGCTTCAGGGGAGTCGTTCCCCACCTTCAACCCGGCCAACGGGGAGAAGATCGCCGACATCGCCAAGGCGGGCGAGGAGGACACCGTCCGTGCGATCGAGGCCGCGCGACGCGCCTTCGACGAGGGCCCGTGGCCGCGCATGTCGGGCAAGGAGCGCGCCGACCTCGTGCGCAAGTACGGCGAGGCGATACAGGCCAAGGCAGACGACCTCGCCCGCCTCGAGACGATGGACGGCGGCGGCACCATCCGCAAGGCGATGACGGCGGACACGATGAGCTGCGCCGGCACGTTCCTCAAGTTCGCCGACTACGCCGAGACGGTGAGCGACTACGAGGAGCTGCCCGAGTACGCACTCATGCCTGGCCTGCCGGGAAAGCGCAACTACCTCAAGTACGAGCCGATCGGGGTCTGCGCGCAGATCACGCCGTGGAACTTCCCGCTGATCATGGCGAGCTGGAAGATCGCGCCTGCGATCGCGGCCGGCAACACGATCGTGCTCAAGCCGGCTTCGGTGACGCCGATCACGGCGCTCGAGCTCGCCCGCATCGCCGACGAGGTCGGGATCCCCAAGGGTGTCGTCAACGTGATCGCGGGCCCGGGCGCCTCCGTCGGCGAGGTCATGGCGGCACATCCCATGGTCGACAAGGTCGCGTTCACGGGCTCGACCGAGGTCGGGGCGCGCATCATGGCGCTCGCCGCGCCGACGGTGAAGAAGGTCACCCTCGAGCTAGGTGGCAAGTCGGCGTCGATCGTGACCGAGGACGCCGACTTCGAGCTCGCGGCCAAGGGCGTCCTCTTCGGCACGTTCTTCCACAACGGACAGGTGTGCGAGAGCGGCACGCGGGCACTCGTCAACGAGAAGATCTACGACGACTTCGTGGACAAGCTCGTCGACACCGCAGCCGGCATCAAGCTCGGCGACCCGATGGACTTCGCGACCGATCAGGGCCCGCTCGTGTCCGACACACAGCTCAAGACGGTCGAGCGCTACGTCGCGATCGGCAAGGACGAGGGCGCCAAGCTCGCCACCGGCGGTGAGCGCCCCACGGGTGAGGCCTTCGACAAGGGCTACTTCTACGAGCCCACGATCTTCGCCGGCGTCGACAACGCGATGAAGATCGCGCAGGAGGAGATCTTCGGTCCGGTCCTGTCGGTGATCAAGGTGCGCGACGACGCAGAGGCGGTCAAGGTCGCCAACGACTCGATCTACGGCCTCGCGGGCGCCGTGTGGAGCTCCGACATCGAGCGCGCTCAGGGCATCGCCGAGCAGATGCGCACCGGCACCATCTGGATCAACGAGCACCACCTGCTCGGCCCCGAGCACCCCTTCGGCGGGTACAAGCAGTCGGGGATCGGGTCCGAGATGGGTGTGCACGGCTACAACGAGTACCGCCTCAAGAAGCGAATCCACGTCGACGACAACCTCAACCCGGCCGAGCACATGACCTTCATGATGCTCTTCAGCTGAGGGCGCATCCGCTCCTCGCCACCCCTCCGGTGCCGGAGGTCTCATGAAGATCACTCCTACCGAGCGGGCCGACGCGGTGGTCGAGCGCGTACGTGAGCGGCGCGCGGGCCGGCTGTCGATGACGATCGGCACCGGCTGTTGCGAGTCGACCGCCGCGTTCCTGTTCGAGGACCACCAGGGTCGTGCCGACGGCGTGGTCGTCGGCGCGGTCGACGGCGTCGAGATCGTCGCTCCGCGCTGGATCGCCGACTCCTACGGCGACGACGAGCTCGTTCTCGACGTCGACATGGACGTCGTCGACGACTCGATGAGCGTCGAGACCGACCTCGGCTGCCGTTTCGTGCTCGTGCATCCCGGCCAGCCGCGCCCGGCCGTGTGCGGGCCGCTGGTGTCGGATCGGGAGGCCGTCACGGGTCCGGAGGCGTCCCACCCGCCGCGAACACCGTCGTTGCCTCCCCTCGACGTCCCCGAGGGGTTGCGCGGCATGCGCCTGCGCTAGCCCGGCCGGGCGGCCTCAGGGACAGGGCGGGAGGACGGTAGGCGCTTGCGCGCCGGGGGACGTCACGTAGGCCTCCACCGCCGGCGCCCACGTGGCGAGGTCACCTTCGCGGCCCACCGCCGCGCTCATGAGCACGACCGTGGCGTCGCGTGCGAACGCGACGGGTGTGCCGTCGGTGACGTTGCCCGGCGTCCCGCTCGGTGCGCGGGTCTTGGCGTCCTCGACGCCCGCGAACACCAGGTCGAGCGAGTTGCGCTTGACGGTGTTGGCGAGCAGTTCGTCGACGTACTCGGGATCGGTCTCCTGCAGGGTGATCTGGCCGACGAGGGCGTCGCTCGCGTCGCTGTAGAGGATCCTGGCCGTCCGGGTGATGTCGCCCTCGGAGGTGAGGTCCTGGGGCGTCGCACATGTGGCGTCCGGCGGTGGGGGCGCGGCGGACACGTACTCGACGAGGCCGGCGGCGTCGTGCTCAGCGCCGGACGCGGCGCTCGCCGCGGCCGTCGTCGTGGACTGCGAGGTCGACGTGGCCGAGCACCCGAAGGTGAGGGCGGCGACGGCGAGGGTGGCAGAGGCGAGGCGGCTCGCTCGCAAAGGTGGCTCCTGGTGGGGGTGGGCGCACATTTTGGCGCGTGTCGGCCGGTGAGCGGGGGACCCGGCGCGGGCTCGGTCAAGGGCCTTTCGACTTCGACGCGGGGCGCCGATAGGCTCGGCCGTATCGACAAGAGCAAATCGGACAGAAGGCGACGCTGAAAATGGCGCTCCGAATCGGTGACGAAGCCCCCAACTTCCAGGCGGACACGACCGAAGGTCCCGTCGACTTCCACCAGTGGAAGGGCGACTCGTGGGCGATCCTGTTCTCCCACCCGAAGGACTTCACACCCGTATGCACCACCGAGCTCGGCTACATGGCCCGCGTCAAGGACGAGTTCGACAAGCGCAACGTGAAGATCCTCGCTGTCAGCGTCGACTCGACCGAGGACCACAAGGCCTGGTCCAAGGACATCGCCGAGACGCAGGGAACCGCTCCGAACTACCCGATCATCGACGGGTCGGACCGCAAGGTGCCCGACCTCTACGACATGATCCACCCGAACGCGAACGACACGCTCACGGTCCGTTCGGTGTTCTTCATCGACCCCAACAACAAGATCCGCGCCCAGATCACGTACCCGGCGTCGACGGGCCGGAACTTCGACGAGATCCTGCGCGTGATCGACTCGCTGCAGCTCACCGACACCGTCAAGGTCGCGACCCCGGCCAACTGGACCGATGGCGACGACGTCATCATCGTGCCCGCGCTCAGCACCGAAGAGGCCAAGGAGCGATTCCCGGAGGGCTGGGACGAGCAGAAGCCGTACCTGCGTGTCGTCAAGCAGCCCGCTCGGTAGGCAGGAACCGAGCCGACTTCGAACTTGTCCGGATTTAGAACTCTTCTATACTGATTCGCGTCCGATCCCGGCATGGACAGAGGAGCCCAGATGGCGTTGCAAGGGACCAAGACCCACGACAACCTGAAGGAGGCCTTCGCGGGCGAGAGCCAGGCGAACAGGCGCTACCTCTACTTCGCGCAGAAGGCCGACGTCGAGGGCGAGCCGGACATCGCGGCCCTGTTCCGTTCCGTCGCGGAGGGTGAGACCGGCCACGCGTTCGGCCACTTCGACTACCTGTCCGAGGTCGGCGACCCCGTCACCGGCGAGCCGGTCGGCGCTACGAGCGCCAACCTGAAGTCGGCGATCGCGGGCGAGACCTACGAGTACACCGAGATGTACCCGGGTTTCGCGGCGACGGCACGCGACGAGGGGTTCGCCACCATCGCGGACTGGTTCGAGACGCTGGCGCGCGCCGAGAAGTCCCACGCGGGCCGCTTCACCGCCGGCCTCGAGAGCGTCAGCTGACCGATCTGACAACCACCCGAACGCGGGCGGTTCGTCCCGTCAGCACGGGATCCCGCCCGCGTTTGGAGGTTGGACCCCGACAAACGCGGGCAGCATGTGTCATCAGCGGGTGAAGTTGCCCGCGTTTGGTGGGTCAGGGGGCGCGCGGTGACGGTCACCTACGACTTCGAGCACCCGAGGTACTTCGACCTCGACGACCTCCGCGGTGAGCTCGACCGCGTCTACGACCTCTGCCACGGCTGCAGGCTCTGCTGGGACCTGTGTCCCAGCTTCGACACCCTATTCCGCCTCATCGACGACAAGACCGACGGCATAGACCCGCGCCTCGACGCCGCCGACCAGGACCGTGTGGTCGACGAGTGCTACCAGTGCAAGCTCTGCTACGTGAAGTGCCCCTACGTGCCGCCGCACGAGTGGGAGCTCGACTTCCCGCGGTTGATGCTGCGCGCCCTCGCGGTGCGCAGCCACGGCAAGGCGCTGACGGTGGGGCACAAGATCCTCGGCGAGACGGTCGCGACCGGGCGCGCGGCGACGATGACGGCGGGCCTCGCCAACGCCTCGATGAAGCCAGGCAGCGTGGCGCGCAAGACGATGGAGAAGGCGTTCGGCATCTCCGCACAGAGGCTCCTGCCCTCCTACGCCAAGGAGAAGTTCTCGACGTGGTGGAAGCACGGCGGGCGCGACGAGCCGGTGCGTGCCTTCGAGCCCACCGCGCCGGCGCCCGAACCGCCGCGGCCGTCGTTCCTCGAACCGACGCCCGAGGAGCTGGCGGCGCAGGCCGCAGCACCGGCCGCCCCCGAAGCCGAAGCCGAGGTGCCGTCGTTCCTCGTACCGACCGACGACGAGCTCGCGGCGGCAGCGGGCGTCGCCACGACACCGGTGGAGCCGTCGGTACGCGATCACGCCGGTACCGAGGACGCCGTCGCGGCACCGACGCGGTCGGTCACGATCTTCCCGACGTGCATGTTGGAGTACCAGGACCCCGCGCCTGCCAAGGCGACCGTGAGGGTGCTGCGCCACAACGGCTGCGACGTCGACTGCGCACGTGCCGACCGCTGCTGCGGCATGCCGTCCCTCGATGCCGGTGACGTCAAGGCCTTCCTCGCCAAGGCGCGCCGCAACGTCGAGGAGCTGCTCCCGACCGTGCGATCCGGCCGCCTGATCGTGGTCGCGCAGCCGACGTGCAACTACGTGCTGCGCAAGGAGTACCCCGAGTACCTGAAGACGCCGGAGGCGCAAGAGGTCGCGGACGCGATCGTCGACCCTGCCGAGTACCTGTTCCAGTTGCGCCGCAGCGAGGGGATCGCAGAGGACTTCGTCGACGGCCTCGGCACGGTCGCCTACCACGTCGCCTGCCACCTGCGCGCGCAGCAGCAGGGTTACAAGGCCCGCGATCTCCTCCAGCTCGCACCCGGCACGACGGTGAAGGTCGTCGAGAGCTGCTCGGGCATCGACGGCACCTGGGGATACCGCGCGCAGAACGTGGCGATGGCCAAGGAGATCATCGCGCCTACAGCGGAGAGGCTGCGCGACGCGAAGGCCGACCTCGTCGTCGGCGATTGCCTCTTGTCCGACGTGGCGCTCGAGGAGGAAGGGCTCGACCGACCGCTGCACCCGATGCAGGCGCTCGCGAGGGCCTACGGACTGGAGTGGCGATGACATCCGCACCGATTGTCCTCGCCGACGTGCTCGACATCGCCGCGTACGAGAAGGTGCGCGACGGCTGGCGGGCACGAGCGATGGCCGCGCGTGCCCTCCACAAGGTGCAGGTCGGCCCGATCGTGTCGGCAGCGTTCGAGAACCGCCTGACCGTCCTCTACCAGATCCAGGAGATGATGCGCGTGGAGCGCATCGTGCACGACGACGCCATCCAGGCCGAGATCGACGTGTACTCGACGACGCTTCCCTCCCCCACGGAGCTGTCGAT
>JAIBAC010000010.1 GCA_019695375.1 Acidimicrobiia bacterium | reverse complement strand
TTCAGATGTGGTGGATGAGCCACTCGATGCCCTGGAACGCCCGCCAGCCCAGGTAGACCGCGAGCGACGCCACGAGGAGCTTGAGGTGCCACGGCATCTTCGCTCTTCTGTCGCCCGCGGGAGCCGTGCCGGCCTCTGTGAGGTCCAGCTCCGGTGCCGCGTCGGAGCCGCACACGGGGCAGGGACCCTTGGGTTTGGGCCAGATCCAGCCGCACTCGGGACAGGTTCGCGCCATGGGCTGAACCTACTCACCCGCGTCCCGAACGGACGTGGGGACGCGAAACGCGCTCTCACGCCGATCCACGTCCCCACGTGTGCAGCCCGAACGGACGTGGGGACGCGAAACGCGCTCTCACGCCGATCCACGTCCCCACGTCGGGGGGCCCGAACGGACGTGGGGACGCGAAACGCGCTCTCACACCGATCCACGTCCCCACGTGTGCGACCCGAACGGACGTGGGGACGCGAAACGCGCTCTCACGCCGATCCACGTCCCCACGTCGGGGTTCGGGTCAGACCGGGGGGACGCCGTGACGGCGGTCCGAGAACTGGCGGTCCTTCCACGCCGAGTTCGACAGGCGTCTCGCGAGCTCGGACCGCAGGTCCGCGGGATCGACGACCGCGTCGACGACGTTCTCCGACGCGAGGCGCAGGAGGTCGATGTCGGCCGCGTACTCCTCACGTCTCGCTGCGACGAACGCCTCGCGTTCGGACTCGGGGAGCTCGCGGATCTTGTTGTAGTAGACGGCGTTGACCGCAGCCTCGGGTCCCATGACCGCGATCTGCGCCGTCGGCAGTGCCAGCGTCGCCTCCGGCGCGAAGCCGGGCCCCGACATCGCGTACAGGCCCGCGCCGAAGGCCTTCCGCAGGACGACGCAGACCTTGGGCACCGTCGCCTCGCTCACTGCTGTGATCATCTTGGCGCCGTGGCGGATGATCCCGGCGCGCTCGACGGCGCTGCCGATCATGAAGCCGGGAACATCGGCGAGGAACACGAGCGGCAGGTTGAAGGCGTCGCAGAGCCAGATGAATCGAGCGGCCTTGTCGGCGCTGTCGACGAAGAGCACACCACCGAGGACCTCGGGCTGGTTCGCCACCACGCCGATCGAGGCACCCTCGAGCCGGGCGAACCCGATGACGAGCTCGGGTGCCCAGCCTTCTTTGACCTCGAGGAAGCTGTCGGCGTCCACAGTCGCCTCGATCACGTCGCGCACGTCGTAGACGTCACGGTCGTCGGCCGGGACGAGCTCGGCGATGCGCGACGTCTCGGTCGCCGGCGCCACGGCAGGCTCGGCGGGCGGCAGCAGACGCCAGTTCTGCGGCATGTACGCCAGGTAGCGCTGCGCGACCTCGATCGCCTCGGCGTCGTCGGCGACGAGGAAGTCGCCGCAGCCCGACTCGGTCGTGTGCATCCGCGCGCCGCCCATCTCCTCGAGGTCGACGTGTTCGCCGATGACCATCTCGGCCATACGAGGCGAGCCGAGGTACATCGAAGCGTTGCCGTCGACCATGATGACGACGTCGCAGAACGCGGGGATGTACGCGCCGCCGGCAGCCGAAGGACCGAACAGACAGCAGATCTGCGGCACGCGGCCGGACAGGCGCACCTGGTTGTGGAAGATGCGTCCGGCGCCGCGGCGGCCGGGGAAGAGGTCGACCTGATCGGTGATGCGGGCGCCGGCCGAGTCGACGAGGTACACGATCGGGATCGCGTCGCGGTAGGCGACCTCGGTGATGCGCACGATCTTCTCGACCGTGCGCGCACCCCAGGAGCCGGCCTTGACCGTGGGGTCGTTCGCCATCACCGCCACGGGACGGCCGTTGACGCGCCCGGTACCGGTCACGACTCCGTCCGCCGGCAGGTCCCCCGCGAGCGCGTTGGCGTAGCGGCCGTCCTCGACGAGGGAGCCCTCGTCGAGCAGGAGTTCGAGCCGATCGCGCACGAACAGCTTGTTCTGCGAGCGCAGCTTCTCGTGCGCTTTCGGACTGCCGCCTGCGTCGACCTCGGCGGCGAGTGCCTGCCAGTCGTGTGTCATCGGGCGGCCGCCGTGGCAGCGGTTCGGGGGCCGGCCCGCAGGACCTGGCTCGGGAGCTCGCGGCCGACGATCTCCTCGGCCATCGCCGCACACGCCACGAGGGCGCCTAGGTCGACTCCGGTGTCGACACCCATGTCCTCGAGCATGTGGACGAGGTCCTCGGTCACGATGTTGCCCGTCGCACCCGGCGCATACGGGCAGCCCCCCATGCCGCCAACGCTCGCGTCGTAGTTCGTGACCCCGGCCTCGAGCGCGGCCAGGACGTTGGCGAGGCCCGTCCCCCGCGTGTTGTGCAGATGCAGCGTCAGGTCGCACGCCGGCAGCCTGCCGATCACGTCCCAGACGCGTGTCGGCGTCGCCATCCCGGTCGTGTCGCCGAGGCAGACGGAGTCGCAACCCGCGTCGAGGTAGGCGTGCACCAGTGCCGCGACGCGGATTGGGTCCACGTCTCCTTCGTACGGGCAGCCGAACGCGGTGGCCACGATGCCCTGCACCGGGATGGCCGCGTCGTGCGCCATCGTCACGAGCGCAGGCACCGCTTTCATCGACTCCTCGGTGGTGCGCCTCACGTTGCGCTCGTTGTGGGTGGTCGACGCGGACACCACGACCTCGACCTCGTCCGCGCCGGCTGCGAACGCCCGTTCCACGCCGCGTGCGTTCGGGACGAGAGCCGTGTAGCGCACGCCCGGGACGCGCTCGATCCGCGCGAACACCTCCTCGCTGCCGGCCATCGGCGGGATCGCGTCCGGGTGCACGAAGGCGCCGACCTCGATGCGGCGCAGGCCCGTGCGGCTCAGGGCATCGACGAGGCGCACGCGGTCGGCGACTGCGACGGGCTCCTCGTTCTGGAGTCCGTCACGGGGGCCGACCTCCCTCACGGTCGCGCTGTTCGGGAGCTTCGCCGGGGTCTGGACCATCTGCCTCACCCTTTCGTCTTCGGCTCGTTGACCTTGACCCTGATGCGCACCGGCGTGCCGGCGAAGCCGAACTGCGCGCGTAGGCGGTGCTCGAGATAGCGCAGGTAGTCGGTCTGCAGGCGGCGGTTGGCGAACATCACGAACATCGGCGGCTCCGCACGTGGCTGGGTGGCGTAACGGATCCGCGTGGGCCGCTTCCCTTTGATGAGCGGCGGTGGATGGCGCTGCTGCGCCTCCTCGACGACCTTCGTGAGAACGTGGGTGGGCACACGGCGGCGGAACTCGTCGAGCACCTGCGACAGCGTGGCGGCGAGGCGCTTGACGTTCGCGCCCGTGAGTGCCGAGATGCGAAGCACCGGTGCCCAGTCCAGGAAGCGCAGTTCGTCGGTGACCGTGTCGGCGGCTGCGGCTTTGGCGTCCGCGTCGAGCAGGTCCCATTTGTTCAAGAGGACGACGACCGCCTTGCCCGCCGCCAGCACCTCTTCGGCGACCTTCTGGTCGGCGAACGTGACGCCCTCGGTCGCATCTACGACGAGCAGGGCGACGTCGGCGCGCTCGAGCGCTCTCAACGCGCGGACTCGGCTGTAGTACTCGGTCTCGTCGTCGACGCGAGAGCGCCGGCGCAGGCCCGCGGTGTCGACGAAGCGATACGTCGTCCCGTCGAGCTCGACGAGCGTGTCGACGGTGTCCCTTGTGGTGCCGGGCATGTCGTGCACGATCGAGCGCTCGTCGCCCGCGAGGCGGTTGAACAGCGTCGACTTGCCCACGTTGGGCCGGCCCACGATCGCGATGGACGCCTCCGCGCCGGCGTCGACCCCGACGGCGTCGTCCACCTCGGGCAGGACCTCGAGGACCTTGTCCAGGAGGTCACCCGAGTAGCGGCCGTGCAGAGCGGAGACCGGGATCGGGTCGCCGAGGCCGAGGCCGTACAGGTCGGAGAGATCGGCGTGACCCACGGGACCGTCGACCTTGTTGGCGACCAGCAGCGTGGGTATGCCGGCTCTGAGCAGGAGGCGCGCCGCCTCGTCGTCCTCTCCGGTGACGCCGACCTGCGCGTCGATGACGAAGAGAGCGACGTCGGCGCCCTTGATCGCACGCTCGGCCTGCTCACGGATCGCGGTGTCGATCGGGTCGTCCGGGCGCGCCTGCCATCCGCCCGTGTCGATGACGAGGAAGCGCCTCCCGCACCAATCGACCTCGTGCTCACCGCGGTCGCGGGTGACGCCCGGCCGCTCCTGGACGATCGCCACGCGCTTGCCCACGAAGCGGTTGAGCAGCGTCGACTTGCCCACGTTGGGGCGGCCGACGATCGCGACCCGGGGCAGCACCGCGGTCACCCGGAACCCACCGCTGTTCGCAGCCCGGCGGCATCTGTGGTGACGACGCGCACAGCGCGGCCGGTGCGGGACGCGAGGTCCTCGGCCGACCACTCGTCGAGGGTGCGGCCCTCGTGGAACACGACGTCGGGCACGACGGCCTCCACGCCAGGATCGAGTGCAGAGATCGCGTGCGCGAGATCGGTGCCGGTGAGGAGGCCCGTGACGCCGACGTTGCCGCCGAAGAACCGGTTCGGGACGGCGACGACGTCGACGTCGCTGCGGTCGGCGACGAGCAGCGCCACCACCCGAGCGCCGAGCTCACCGCTCATGATCGCCACACGTGTGGCCCCACGCCGGGCGGACACCGACGCCGCATCCGGGGTTCGCTCCGCCCGGTAGCCCCAAGCCGGCGCACCCACCGCGCGTCCGGGTGCCGGCGTCAGGTCGGCCTCGAGCGCCCGCGCCATCCCTATGCCGTTCTCGTGCTGGGGGAACCCCTCGTACTCGTGCGCCGCCGGGAAGCCGACACCGGCCACGAGGTACCACTCGTCCGATGCGAACACGAGGCGGCGTCCGAGGCGCTCCAGCGCGACGGCCTGCCACGCGTGGATGGCCTCGAGCGTCGCACTGGCATCGTCGGGTGTCGGCGCACGCAGACCGTCCTCGGAGTTGAAGCGGCTCACCCCCAACGGGACGACGCCGACCGAGGCGAGCTCGGGGTAGCCGGCGAGCAGGGCGGCGATCGTGGCGTCGAGGACGTCGGCGTCGTTGACTCCGGGGCAGCACACGACCTGGCCGTGGACCTCGAGTCCGGCGTCGAGCACCGCCCGCAACCAGCGCAGGCTCATGCCGCCCTTCGGGTTGCGCAACATGCCGGCACGCACGTGCGGATCGGTCGCATGGATGCTCACGTGCAGCGGCTCGATGCGCTCGTCGAGGACACGCTCGAGGTCGGCTTCGGTGAAACGCGTGAGGGTCGTGAAGTTCCCGTACATCGCCGAGAGGCGGTAGTCGTCGTCCTTGAGGTAGAGGCTCGGACGCATCTGCTTGGGCAGCTGGTAGATGAAGCAGAAGGAGCAGTGGTTGTCGCAGGTCTTGACACCGTCGAAGACGGCATCGTCGAGGGTCGCGCCGCTCAGAGCCGCGACCGGGACCGTGCGGCCGTCACCGAGGACGGCCTCGGCGTCCGGATCGGCCGAGAGCCGCGCGTAGTCGAGGACGTCACGGGGACGGACGCCGGAGACGGTGTCGATCTCGTCGCCCGCGCGCAGGCCGGATGCGCAGGCAGGCGAGTCGGCGGCGATGGACGCGATGCGGATCCGCAAGACGCGCTCAGGTTACCGATCGAGGCCGCCCGCGCAGCAGGCGCCCGGCTCCCACCGCAGAGGGACGCCTACCCTTCAGCCGTGACCGCCGAGACCGAGAGCAATCACATTCCCGGGGTCGAACGGGTCGTCGTCTGCGAACCGCGGGGCTTCTGCGCTGGAGTCGAGATGGCGATCAACTCGCTCGGCTGGATGCTGCGCGTGTTCGAGCCACCCGTGTACTGCTACCACGAGATCGTCCACAACGGTTTGGTGGTCGAGGCGTTCGAAGCGGCCGGCGTGGTCTTCGTCGACGACGTGTCCGAGGTCCCGGCGGGCAGTCCGCTCATGTTGTCCGCCCACGGATCGGCGCCGGAGGTCGTGGCCGCTGCCCGTGCCGGAGGCGGAGTCGTCGTCGACGCCGTGTGTCCGCTCGTGACCAAGGTCCACCACGAGGCGCGCAAGCGTGCGGCCGCCGGTTTCGACATCATCTACGTCGGTCATGCCGGCCACGACGAAGCGATCGGGACCATGGCCGAGGCGCCGCAGTCGATGCATCTCGTCGAGAAGGCGGCCGACGTCGAGGCACTGTCCATGCGGGCTGGTGCCGGCAAGGTGGCCTTGCTCGCGCAGACGACCCTCGCCCACGGTGAGTGGTCCGAGATCCTCGACGCGGCACGCGAGCGCTTCCCCGACCTCTGGACGCCGGGCCGCTCCGACCTCTGCTTCGCGACGACGAACCGGCAGGCGGCAGTGCGTGATGTCGCGGCCGACTGCGACATCGTGCTCGTGATCGGCAGCGAGAACTCGTCCAACACGCAGGCGCTGGTGCGCACGGCCCGCGCGTCCGGTGCCCCCGGCTCGGTCCGCATCGACGGCCCCGAGGACATCGACGACCGCCTGCTGGCGGGAGCGCGCCGGATCGCCGTCACCGCAGGGGCGTCGGCGCCCGAGAGCGTGGTGAGAGCGGTCGTCGAGCGCCTTCGGCCACGCGAGGTCGAGTACCGCCGCGTCACCGACGAGGACGAGTACTTCCCGCTCCCGAGGGAGCTGCGCGACCTGATCCGAGCGCTCGACGTGCTCGTCGGCGCGACGACCGGCCGTACCGGCGGTTCCGGCACTCCCGGCTCGGACAGGTCCCACAGCGCCGCCGACGTGCTTGCAGGCCTCGACACCGCAGAAGCCGTCGAGTAGCAGGTCGCGGGCCGTACGCCTGATCCGGCCACCGCACCTGCCGATAGACTCTCGGGGCGCTCCCCCGACCCCGTCGCCGCGGCGGCGCGCTCACAGCCCTACGTACCGCATCTCCAGAAGGGAACCCTCGTGGCAGACCACCTGAACCCGCCCCATGGCGGCGAGCTAGTCGATCTCCTCGTCGACGACGCCCGCGCCGCAGAGCTCAAGGCTGCCTCGCGGGAATGGCCGTCGTGGGACCTCACGCCTCGACAGCTCTGCGACCTCGAGCTCCTGATCAGCGGGGCCTTCTCGCCCCTGCGCGGCTTCATGGTCTCCGCCGACCACCAGCGCGTCTGCACCGACATGCGCCTCGCGGACGGGACGTTGTGGCCGATGCCGATCACCCTCGACGTCACCGAGGAGTTCGCCGAGGGCATCGAGGTGGGCTCCACGGTGGCCCTTCGCGACGAAGAGGGCGTCATGCTCGCCGCCCTCCACGTCGAGGACGTCTACAGGCCCGACCGCGAGGCCGAGGCCCGCTCCGTGTTCGGGACCACCGACGCCACCCACCCCGGAGTCGACTACGTGCTGAACCGTGCGAACCCCGTCTACCTCGGGGGCCGCGTCGAGGGCATCCAGGCGCCTGCGCACTACGACTACCGCGAGCTGCGTGCGACACCGGCAGAGGTCCGCGCTGAGTTCGCGAAGCTGGGCTGGACCAAGGTCGTGGCCTTCCAGACCCGCAACCCGATGCACCGTGCTCACGCCGAGCTCACGTTGCGCGCCGCCAAGCAGCTCGAGGCGAACCTCCTCATCCACCCCGTCGTCGGCATGACCAAGCCCGGCGACGTCGACCACTACACGCGGGTGCGCTGCTATCAGGCCCTCCTCGGCCACTACCCCGCCCACACCGCCAAGCTCTCGCTGCTACCCCTCGCGATGCGCATGGGCGGCCCGCGTGAAGCGGTGTGGCACGCGATCATCCGCAAGAACCACGGGATCACCCACTTCATCGTCGGGCGCGACCACGCGGGCCCGGGCAAGGACTCGGCAGGGAACCCCTTCTACGGCCCTTACGACGCGCAGCAGCTCCTCGCGAAGCACGAGGCAGAGCTCGGCGTCACGATGGTCCCGTTCCAGATGATGGTGTACAAGCCGGACGAGGACGAGTACGCCCCGGTGGACGAGATCCCCGAGGGCACCAAGACCCTCTCGATCAGCGGAACCGAGTTGCGCGAGCGCCTCGCCAAGGGCCGCGAGATCCCGTCGTGGTTCACATACCCCGAGGTCGCGGCCGAGCTGCGTCGCTCCTACCCGCCGCGCCACCAGCAGGGATTCACGGTCTTCTTCACCGGGCTCTCCGGCAGCGGCAAGTCGACGATCGCGAACGTGCTGCTCGTCAAGCTCCTCGAGATGGGTGGGCGTCCGGTCACGCTCCTCGACGGCGACATAGTGCGCAAGAACCTCAGCTCCGAGCTCGGCTTCTCCAAGGAGCACCGCGATCTGAACATCCTGCGCATCGGGTACGTGGCGTCGGAGATCACCAAGAACGGCGGCATCGCCATCTGCGCGCCGATCGCCCCCTACGACTCGGTGCGCCGCGAGAACCGCAGCGTCATCTCGGGTACCGGCGGTGGCTACGTCCTCGTCCACGTCGCCACCCCGTTGGAGGTGTGCGAGCAGCGCGACCGCAAGGGCCTCTACGCCAAGGCGCGCGAAGGCATCATCAAGGAGTTCACGGGCATCAGCGACCCGTACGAGGTGCCCGAGGACGCCGACCTCACCATCGACACGACGACCGTCACGCCCGAAGAGGCCGCCCAGCAGGTGCTGCTCCACCTCGAACACGAAGGCTTCATCGGCGCCGACTGAGCCGTTCGCCGGAATCTCGGCGCGCATCCGGACACGATCCGACGTCTCGGCGCGAGGACGGCACCATGGTGCCGTCCTCGCGCCGAGTCCGGACTAGACGTGCATCTGCGCGCCGAGTTCGCCGACCCGCGACCGTGTCCCGCGGGCCGCGGGTCGCTGGTCAGTCGCTGATCCAGTTGCCGTGGAAGCCGTCCGGGATGCGTGCGGGGATGTGGACGCGGGCGACAGGGCCGGCGCCGGGGTCGGCGGCGCCGACCACCACGAGGTCGGTCGTCCCGGCTGCGCGGTCGGAGACGTAGCCGACAAGCCACCCGTCGGTCTCGTCGTCGGCTGCCGCGCCCGCACGCGGCACGAAGACGAACTCGTGAGGTGCAGTACCGGGGCCGAAGGAGACCTCGGCGGTGGTTCCGGCGACGAGGTCGTGGCACAGCAGCGCTGTCGCGTTCCTGACGGCGCCGTCCATGGCGATGGCGTAGGCGTGCCGGTTCTCGGTGCCGCTGCGGCGGTAGTCGTAGCGGGGGAACTCCTGCATGCGATCGTCGAGCACCTCGGTCGTGGCCCGGCCGCGCCCGAAGTCGAGGACCCAGCGCTCCAGCGTCGACACGCCTTCGTTGGGACCGAGGGGGTCGGTGTCGAACATGCGCGGCCAGCGCACGACGTCGATGGACACCCGATCGCCGTCGAGGTCACGGGCGTTGGCCGAGTGGAACACGTAGCACTGGGGTACCTCGCACCAACTGATCTCGTCAGCGGAGCCACGCAGCGGGATCGCGCCGACACGCGCCGGGCGCTCGGGGTTCCACCGGTACGGGAACGTCGCACCCGACATCGCCGCTTCGACGTTGAACGTCACCGGCATGTCGAACACGAGAACTCGCGACGACGTGAGCGCCGTATCGTGGAGCATTATGCGCTCACCGAGGTCGAGGAACTCGTTGTGGGTCACACGGCCTTCGGGGCCGACCACGAGGTAGCGGACACCCTCTTCCGGCCAGAAGTAGGTCATCGCGTGCCAGCTGCGAGCAGCAGGCTCATACGCGGGATGCGCGGTGTAGGCGCCCATGAGGGTGCCGTCGAAGTCGCAGCCGCCCACACTGGTGAGATCCTCGGACAGCTCGATCGGGAACGCGCCCGCCTCCACCAGCGCGAGCGTGCGCCCGGCGATGCGGATCACGTTGGTGTTCACCGACGCTCCCGCTCCCTCGGGCGGCTGCGGTCCGTCGATCGGGGCCTCGCCCAGCGCTTCGGACACCGCAGCGGTACGGACGTAGCGGTTGCGGTACCAGCGTGCCTCGCCGTCCTCGAGGCGCACCCCGTGGACCATCCCGTAGCCGGTGAACCAGTGGTAGGCGGCCGGGTCCGCACCGATGGGGTTCGGTCCGTTGCGGACGTATCGTCCGCACAGGTCTGCCGGCAGGGAGCCGCTCACGTCGAGGTCGGTGAGCGTGAGCTCCTCGGCGACGGGAGCGAGGGACCCCTCCACATAGGAGAGCTGGGCGTTGGTGGTGTCGGCGGCGGTCATCGTCACTCCCGGGTGCGGCTCCTCGGACACCGCACACCATAAGGCGGGAGCTCAGGTGAAGGAAGCGTATGCAGGGTTGTACTGCCACCACCCTGCAGCGGGATCGGTCGGCGCGAGCTGCCACGGCGCCGGAGCGTCCGCTGTCGATTTCCCGGAGTGGCTGCACATGCCCAGGTAGCGGCCGTAGAGCGGAGACGCCGAGTTCTCGTTGGCCTGCGACAGCGCCTCGTGACGCTGCCACAGCCACGCCGCGCTCGACACCGTGTGCGCCAACGCGAAGTCGGTGGCAGCCTCACCGAGGAGGACCTTGCGCCTGGCGAGGCCGGGCGCGGCGTCGTCCCAGGCCTGCACCTGCTCCTCACAACGTGTGACGTACTGCTGCGGGTCCGACGACGCGTCGTAGAGGTGGATGTCGATGACCCCGACTCCTGCCAGCTCCGCAGTGCGCGTGATCCACTCGGGGAAGATGATCCCGCTCGTCGTCATCGACGACCCCGGGAGCTGCGCATGCAGTTCCTGCCACAGCGGACCGGCCCCGCCGGACCAGTTGTGGTACGGAGCACCGCGGGCGAGGTCGAACGGGTTCACAGCCCAGGGCTCCACGAAGTTCTGTGTTGCATACCGAACGCCGACGCTGGTGCGCAGGTCGGGCTCGTTCCACGCCCCGTAGTGGGCGTCGATGCCGAGTTCGTCCATGGCCGCTTTGACGGACCTCACGAACGCGCCGTAGGTCGGGGCTATGCCGTAGCGGTCGGGGTACATGGAGCCCAGCCACCGGTCCTTGCGCGCCCACGTGGTGCCCGGTCGCCCGGTCGGCCAGCCGTCTCCGGTCCAGCCGGGTTCCTTGCAGGTGAACTGGACGACCAGGGTCGTGCCGCGTGGGTTCGCGGTCGATGCCTGGCACAGATCGAGAAAGGCACGGTAGGGACCGTTGAGCCAATCCGGCGGAGCCGGGATCCCGTCGGCCTCGTCGGCGCCGAGTATGTGGTGGCGGTCCCAGGACACGAACCAGCGCAGGATCGTGGGGCGAAGCTGCTGCAGCGCCGACAGGTGAACGGGATCGATGGCCTCGGAGTCGTAGACGTTCCATCCAGCGCGGGGCGAAGCCGTCGGTGTCGGGGCGATCTGGGGCGCGCACGCCGGGTCATCGGCCGCCTGCGCGGCTGGACTCGCTGCCAGCAGGCCTCCACCGACAGCGGACATGCCAGCGGCGCTTGCGGCACCGGCCGCGACGCCTTTCAGGAACAGACGACGAGATTGCATGGGAGGGACCGATCCGGGGCTGGGGGGAGGAGGGTGCCCGGGCGGGGAGAGCCCGACACCACCTTCGACGGTACATCAAGGCCACTTCAGCGCCGAGATCGTCGACGCGATTGTCCCGCGTCTGAGACATTTCCTGAAGGGTCCGTGAGAACGGCAGGCCTCGGCGGTCGTAGTGCCGAAGGTCCGCCCTCAGGCCGTGTACTGCTCGTACCCGGACTTGTACTGCCACCAGGCGGCAGCGGGGTCAGCGGGGTCGAGCTCCCACGTCGACCGCACCCCGCGCCCACCGCTGTGAGCGGTCGTGCCGACATACCGGCCGTACAGGGGCGAGGCAGGGTCCTCGTTCGCCTGCGACAGCGCCTCGTGGCGCCTGAACAGAGTCGCGGCGAACTGCAGGTTGGTGTCCTGGACCGTCGTACCGATGCCGCACTCCCCCAGGAACACCTTGCGCTTGGGCAGATGCGGGGCTGCCTGGTCCCACGCCGTGACCATCTTCTCGATGTCCTTGACGAAGTTCGTGGCGGTGATGGCACCGTAGGGGAAGTACCGGTGCAGGCCCAGGTAGCCCACCTCCGGGAACTGGGCTGTGCGCTGCACCCAGTTCGGCTTGACGAGCCCGCTCGTCCCCCAGCCGGCCCTGGGCAGCTGTTGATAGAGGGAGTGCCAGAGCTCGCCGGCGCCTCCCGACCAGTAGTACCACGGCACTCCGTTGAACAGGTTGAACGGGTTCACGTACCAGGGATCGAGAAAGTTCTCGGCCGCGCCGCTGGCACCGAGCTGACCGCGCAGGTCGGCTTCGTTCCATGCCTCCCAGATGACGTCCACGTTCATGGACGCGAGCGCCGCGTCGAGACCTTTGACGAACGCTCCGTAGGTCGCGGCGACACCGAAGCGGTCCGGGTACTGCCGGCCGTAGAACTGGTCCCAACGCGCCCATTTCGTGCCCGGGTTCTGGGACGGTTGGCTGTCACCCTCCCAGCTCGGGCCCTTCACCTGCATCTGCACGACGAGCGTCGTACCCCTCGGGTTCAGGGTCGAGGGAGCGAGCTCCTCGAAGAACTCCCGGTACGGGCCGTTGAGCCAGTCCGGAGGTGCCACGAGACCGCCGTTGCCGCCGCTGCGCGGCTGGAGGTGGTAGCGGTCCCACGAAACGAACCACCTCAGGATCGTGGGCCGCAATGCCCTCAGCGCTGCGAAGTGGGCGGCATCTATCGCACTGTGGTCGTACACGCACCATCCAGCGCGGGGTGAGCCGCTGCCCACCACGGGGGTGCAGTCGGCACTGCCCGGAGTCTGGTTCTCAGGGGTGACGGTGGCGCCGATGGCTGCCCCCATCGGTGCTGCGACAGCCGCTGCGGCCCCCGCCGCAATGCCCTTGAGTAGGTCTCGTCGTGAGTGCAAGTGGTCGCTCCGGGTCGTCCAGCCCGCCCCGGCGTGTCCCACGTTGCCCCCATCCCACATCCCTATGGGTAGATCGACCTAGATCAGCCAATCTTGAGGAGGTGTGTCCGGTATTGCCGCGAAGATCCCTGTTCGTGCTACGACGAACGGCCCTGGGATGGGATCAGCGGAACGGGATCGGCCCCGGGCCACCGGCTTCGAGGAAGAGCTCCCCGATGGCCTTGACGACCTCGGTGCTCCGCGATGCGAGCGCCTCCCGGCTCCGCGACACAGGTGGGGGCAGCGGGTCGCCCACGACGATGCGGATCCGCATCCGATGTATGCGTTTGGACCCCTTGACCTGGGTGAACTCGCTGCCACCGATCCCGACGGGCAGGATCTGCGCGTCGGCACGCTGGGCCAGCCAGACCGGGCCGCGCTGGACGGGCCCGATCTCGCGGCCGGTGCACCTGGTCCCCTCGGGATAGACGGCGAGCACACCGCCGGCGCGGAGCACCGCGAGCGCATGTGCGGTGGCGGCCTTGTCGGGGCGGCCGCGATCGACGGGGAAGGCGCCGATGTGGCCGAGGAAGCGCGACAGGCCCGGGGTCGCGAAGAACTCGCTCTTGGCCATGAAGTTGACGGGCCGGTGCGTGATGCGGGGCAGCACGGCCGAGTCGAAGTTCGAGCGGTGGTTGGCTGCGATGATGACCGGTCCGTCCACCGGGACCCGGTGCGCTCCCTCGACCTGCAGCCCCCACAGGAACTTGTACGCAGGCACCGACAGCGCGCGCAGGACCTTGTAGGTGCGGTGCTGGTCGAGCAGGATCGGCTGGTCCTCCGGCGCCGGGCGCCTCGTCTTGCGGGTCAGCCTTCGGTCCGCGTCGTCCACGTCCGTCCCGACTGGTCCCACCGGTGCCTCCAAAGGGTCGCGATCTCCGCGGCGACCTCATCCGCCGTGAGGTCGTCGGTGACGACGGTGACCGCATCGTCGGCGGGGCGCAGCGGCGAGTCCGGACGCGTCGAGTCCGCGGTGTCACGTCGTCTGATCTCAGACTCCACCCGGTCCAGATCCGTTTCACCGATCTCTCGCGCCCGCCGCCGGGCGCGGACGGACGGCGACGCTGTGAGGTAGACCTTGAGCGCCGCGTCGGGGAACACGACGGTGCCGATGTCGCGGCCCTCGACGACCCACCCACCGCGTGCGGCCAGCTCGCGCTGGTGCTCGACGAGGGCACGCCGCACCCGAGGGTGCGCACTCACCATCGCGACAGCGGCGGTCACCTCCGCGCCGCGCACCTCGGTGGTGACGTCGCGGCCGTCGACGCTCACACGCCCGTCGGAGAGCGCGATGTGCACACGCGCGGCGACATCTCCGCACGACTCGGCGTCGTCAGGAGCGATGCCCTCGTGCAGGACGGCAGCGGTCACCGCCCGGTACAGGGCACCTGTGTCGAGGCGGCGCATGCCCAGGAGTCGCGCCACCAGCGCGGCCACGGTCGACTTGCCCGCTCCCCCGGGGCCGTCGATCGCAAGGACGGCGACGGGCTCAGACATGGTCTCCGACCACCGCTCCCGCTTGCGCCAGGACGTCCGCGAACTCGGCGTAGCTGACCGCAGCCACGTCCCAGCCGACGATCTCGACCGGCCCCAGCGCACACCCGGCGACTGCAGCGGCAAGCGCGACACGATGGTCGCCAGACGCCATGACCTGTACGGGCTGTCTGCCGCTGCGGCGCCGCACGCGGCCACGAATGCGGAGGCCGTCGACGAGCTCGTCGACCTCTGCGCCGAGCATGCGAAGCCCACGCGCCATAGTCGCGAGGCGGTCGGACTCCTTGACCCGCAGCTCCTCCGCATCACGCACGACCGACTCGGCGTCGACGCATGCCGCCACGGCGCAGAGGAGCGGGATCTCGTCGATGCAGTCCGCGACGGCATCCGCTTCGAGCACGAAGCCCCGCGTCGCACGCCCACTGAGCTCCACGGTGCCCAGCGGTTCGCCCACGGTCTGATCTGTCGTCGTCGCCTGCACCGAACAGCCCATCGACTCGAGGACGTCGAGGACCCTCGTCCGCGACGGGTTCAGGCCGACGCCTTCGACGCGTACCGAGCCCGCGGTCACCGCCGCGAGGCCGAGCACGAACGCGGCTGACGACACGTCACCGGGCACGGTCAAGGCGAACCCGGGCAGGTCGGCGCCGGTCACCGCCACGGTCCGTCCGTCCGCGGACACGTCGACGGGTACCCCGAGCGCGGCGAGCATCCGTTCGGTGTGGTCGCGGCTCGGCCCCGGCAGCGTCACGGTCGTCGGCGACCCCGCGTCGAGGCCGGCGATCAGGAGCGCGCTCTTCACCTGCGCCGAAGGCACAGGGCACTCGTAGGAGATGCCGTGCAGCTCGGCGCCTTCGACGTGCAACGGGGCGTGGCCGTCAGTGGTGGAGATGCGCGCGCCCATCGCTGCGAGGGGTTCGGTAACGCGCTGCATCGGCCGGCGCCGCAGCGAGGCGTCGCCGTCGAGGACGGCTGCGCCGGGCCGTCCCGCGAGCGCGCCGCAGAGGAGGCGCATGGTCGTCCCCGAGTTCGCGCAGTCGAGGCCGACAGCGGTCCTCTCGTGGCCGCTCGGTGCGGGAGTGATCGTGAGGGTCGCCCCGTCGGCGACGACCTTGGCACCGAGGGCCTCGATGCAGCGGCGTGTCGCGGCGACATCGAGGCCGGGCGGCGCGTCCGTCACCGTGGCAGGCCCCGTTGCCCGCGCGGCGAGGATCAGTGCGCGGTGCGCTATCGACTTGTCGCCGGGAACCCGCAGCGGGCCGGTGGGCGCGAAAGGGCCCGGCGGCGGCCCCACGATCAGGTCGCCGCTCACCACTGCTCGTCCTCGGTGTGTGCGGTGAACCCGCGGTCGGCGAGGGCGGTCACGGCTGCGGTGGCCGCCTCGGCGGCGAGGGTGACCTGCAAGAGGCCGCGTCCGCCTTCGGCAGAGTGGCGCAGTTCTACGTCGACGATGTTCACACCGACCGCACCGAGAGCGTTGGCGATCTCGGCGAAGGCGCCGGGGCGGTCGCTGATGGGGACGACGAGGCTCACGAGATCGGCGGCCACCTCCGGGATCGGCAGCGCACGGCGCGAGCGGCTCGCGGACTCCAGCGTCGCGCGCAGCGCCGCGCGGTCGTGGAGGTCGGCGCGGATGGCGGTGAGGCCGTCGATGTATGCGTCGAGGGCGTCGCGGATCGCTGCCGAGTTCTCCGCCAGGATGTCCTCCCACACGCGCGGGCTGCCTGCGGCGATGCGGGTCACGTCGCGGAATCCACCGGCGGCGAGGCGTAGGACCGGCGCGTCGCCTGCGCGACTCTGCGCGACGTTCATCAGCGCCGCGGCGGCGACGTGGGGGACGTGGCTGACGACCGCGACCGTGTCGTCGTGAACGTGAGGTGCGAGGGCGAGCGGCGCGGCTCCCGCCGCGGAGGCGAGTCGGGTCGCGCACGTGATAGCGGCGTCCACGGTCGTCGGCGTCGGGGTCAAGACCCAGATGGCATTGCGGAACAGACCGCTGTCGGCCGCCTCGAAGCCGTGGCGCTCCGATCCCGCCATCGGATGACCGCCGCAGTAGCGTGCCGCGCTGTCGGGCCGCGCAGACTCGACCGCTGCCACCACGGGGCCTTTCACGCTGCCGACGTCGGTGACGACCGTTTGCGGCCCGGACGCGTCGAGCGCCGCGCAGACCGTCTCGGCGATGCGCGACACGTCGACGCCGACGACGACCACGTCGGCGTCGCGGGCGGCGTCGGCGACGCTCGACGCCGCCCGTGATGCTGCCCCTGCGGCGACCGCTGCTTCGGCGCTGGCGGAGTCGGAGTCGTGGACCGCGACGACCTCGTGATCGTCGCTGGCGGCGAGCGCGAGTGCGAGCGATCCGCCGATCAGCCCGCATCCCACGACAGCGACCCTCGTGGGCTTCATCCGCCTCCGGCGACGAGATCGGGGCGCAGGGCGACGGCGCCATGGAGGTAGACGTGGGAGTACGAACGCCGGTCGCGCTCACCCTCGACGTGCATCATGAGCCTTATGCAGCACGGCATCGAGCCTTCGACGGCGAGCTCGAGCGCGCACAGCAGCGGCACGTCACCGAAGCCGAGGGCCCGCACAGCCGCTGCAGGGAACTCCGACCGCACGTCCTGGCTCGCCGTGAACAGCATCGAGATCACGTCGTCAGGTTCGAGCTCGTTGACGTCCATCACGCGCTTGACGAGCTCCTGAGTGCGCGCGACGACCTCGTCGCGGGTGTCGGAGTCGAGTGTCGTGGCTCCCCGGATTGCTGCCACCGGCATCTGCGCAACACTAGTGGCCTCCTCTTGACATCCCCTCGACAGCCGCGACCTCCGGTGCCGTCAAGCGGCGGTGGTCGCCCGGTGCGAGGTCGGGGTCGCGCAGGGTGCCGATCGCGGTGCGGGCGAGGCGCTGCACCGGATGACCGACCGCATCGAACATGCGGCGTACGATCCGGTTGCGGCCCATCGAGATCGTGATCTCGACGAGGGTCGAGCCTTTGCGGCGCCCCAGAACCCGCACACGCCGCGCGCTGGCGGGTCCGTCGTCGAGATCCACCCCTGCGCGCAGGGCCTTCAGCGCGCGGTCGCCGAGGGCCCCGCTCACGGTCGCGACGTAGGTCTTGGGGACTCCGTGGGACGGATGGCTGAGCCGCTGGGCAAGGTCACCGTCGTTGGTCAGCAGCAACAGCCCCTCGGTGTCGCGATCGAGTCGCCCGACAGGGAACACCCGTGGCTCGGCCGGGACGTAGTCGGTCACGACAGGGCGGCCCCGATCGTCACGTACCGCCGACAGGACTCCGCGTGGCTTGTTGAGCAGGTAGACGACGGAGCGTGTGCCGAAGCGGACCCGGATCCCGTCGACGAAGACGGGATCGGCGGCAGGGTCGGCACGATCGCCGAGACCGGCAACCCGCTCGCCGACGCGTACCCGACCCGCACCGATCAAGTCCTCGCAGGCACGACGCGACCCGAAGCCGGCCTGAGCGAGCAGCTTCTGGAGGCGTTCGCGCTGGGGGGCGCCGTTCACGTGGGCGTGACGGCGGCGGCCTCGGCGATCTTGGCGCGTACACGGGCCGCGATGTCGGGATCCGCGGCAGCGGCCTCGGTGTCGGCGAGGGCTTCGTCCCACCGCGCGGCGGCGTCGGGGCCTGGCACGAACGGCGCCAGCGGCGGCAGCTCACCGATGTCGCGCAGGCCCATGCGCTCCAGGAACACCGGTGTCGTCACGTACAGCGCCGCCTGGCCGGGGCCGTCGTCGGTGCCGCCGACCTCGATCAGGCCGCGGAGCACGAGCGTGCGCATGACCGCATCGCAGTTGACGCCGCGGATCTGGGCGACCTGCGCACGGCTGATCGGCTGACGGTATGCCACGATCGCGAGCGTCTCGAGCGCGGCCTTCGACAGCCGTGGATTCTCCGACTCGAGCACGAAGCGCTGGACGTAGGCCGCCGAGTCCGGATGCGAGTAGAAGCGCCAGCCGCCGGCCACCTCGCGCAGGCAGAAGCCGTGGCCGCGTTCCTCGTAGCGCGCCGCCAATGACGCGAGACCGTCGCGAACGACGTCGACCGCCACCTCGAGGACCTGCGCGAGCACGCCGGCATCGACCGGCTCCTCGGCGACCATCAGTATCGCCTCGAGGTGGCGTTCCGACTCAGCGGACATGCTCATGACGCGATCTCCGACGTGTGCTCGGCGTCCTGCTCAGGAGGGCTCTCGTACTCCTCGATGGCCGAAGCCGGCCGCGTGAGCCCTGGTGGCGCGATCCAGGTCAGATCGATGTCGTCGAAGCAGCCCTGCTGCTCGGCCGTCACGAAGCCGGCCTTCAAGAGCTCGAGGACCGCGAGGAAGCGCACCACCGCATCGACGATGCTGCGGCCGCGGCACAGCTCACGGAACGTGGCGTTGCGGCTCACGACGAGGTGGTCGCAGATCTGGCCGACTGCCTGGCCGACGGACACCTTGACGGCGGTCACGTGGCTGAGGTCGATCCGTTCCGGGGGCCGCCCAGCCAGGACGCGGGCGGCCACACGCGCGAGGTCGTCGGCACTCACCTGCCGGAGGAGATCGGGCGCGACGTTGCGGTGCGAGGTCTCCGCCTGAGCCACCCGCGGTACGAAGCGGCTTCCGAGGTCGAGGTGGTCCTGCAGCACGGCGGAGACGTCCTTGAAGGTCCGTGCAGCGAGGATTCGTGCGAGCAGCACGTCGCGCTCGGTGTCAGCACCGAGGTCGTCATCGAGCTCGAGGTCGGGCTCCGACGGCAGCAGGCGGTTGGTCTTGATGTGGATCAGCGTCGCGGCGACGAGCAGGAACCGGCTCGCCGGCTCGAGCGGCATGTCCGGCATCGAGTCGACGAGCGACACGAAGTCGTCAACGACCGCGGCGACGCTGATCTCGTCGATCTCGAGCTTGCGCCGGCTGATCAGCTCGAGGAGCACTTCGATCGGCCCCGAGTACGCGGAGAGGTCGACGAAGAGCGGATCGCCGGGCGCCGGTGTGGCCGGCCGCGCGTGCCCCGTCCCGCTGCCGTGCATCGTCGTTGTCACAGCTTGATCCCCTCGCGCACGCGTTCGAGCGTGTGCGCCGCGACGGGGCGGGCGACGCCGGCTCCGGCTGCGACGATCTCGTCGACCGCCTCAGGACGCTGCATCAGCGACGTCTTGGCTTCGCGGATCGGCTCGATCTCGAGCGAGATGTTGCCCGCGAGCTCGGCCTTGCACGCCACACAGCCGCGGTCTCCCGCGCGGCACTCCTTGGCGACGACCTCGACGTCGTCTGCAGGGGTGAACAGCTCGTGCATCGCGAACACGCTGCAGATCTCGGGCCGCCCCGGGTCGTGGAGCCGCACCTTCTCCGGGTCGGTCACATATCGCTTGACCTTGTCGAGCACCTCGCCGGGGTCGTCGTCTAGGTAGATGGCGTTGTCGTATGACTTCGACATCTTCCGGCCGTCCCAGCCGAGCACGCGCGCACCGGCGCTGAGGAGCGCCACCGGCTCCACGAGGAGGGACGTGCCGTAGAGATGGGCGAGGCGGCGCACGATCTCCCGCGCGATCTCGAGGTGCGGGAGCTGGTCCTCGCCGACCGGGACGACCTCGCCGTCGACGATGGAGATGTCCGCGGTCTGCAAGACCGGGTACGCCAGGTTCCCGGACGTGTTGATCTGGCGCGTCGACAGCTCGCGGAGCTGCTCCTTGTGGGTCGGGTTGCGCTCCAGCCATCCGAGCGGCGTGATCATCGACAGGTACAGGAAGAGCTCGGCAACCGCGGGGATCTGGCTCTGGCGGTAGATGACGGAACGTTCGGGGTCGAGGCCGGCGGCGACGAGGTCGGCGACGAGCTCGCGCACGTTCGACGCCAGTGATGCGGTGTCCTCGTAGCCGGTGGTCAACGCGTGCCAGTCGGCTACGAAGAAGAAGCACTCCGTGACGTCCTGCAGGGCGACGTTGCTGCGGATGTTGCCGAGGAGGTGGCCGAGATGCAGCCGGCCTGTGGGTCGGTAGCCGGTCAGCACGCGCCGTCCCGCCGCAGCGGCAGGGTCGGTCAGTACTGCTGAGGTGTCGTCGGCCACGTTGTGAGATCGTAGTTGCGGCCGACCTGCGCGCCCGGCCATTCCCTGATCCGGTCGCGGCCGCGGAACACGTACGTGGCAGTCTTGGCCGCGTGTCTCCCGCTGCCGATCCCGACGAGCTCCTGGACGTGGCGCGTGAGGCCGCCGCGGCGGCGGCCGCGGTGCTCCTGTCCCGTTTCCGGAAGCCGGCGACCGGGGTGACGACCAAGTCGTCGAGGACCGACCCGGTCAGCGACGCCGACCGGCTGGCGGAGGCCGCCATCGGCGAGGTGCTGCGCCACCGCCGCCCCGGGGACACCGTCCTCGGTGAGGAGAGCGGCGAGACGCAGCAGGGCACAGGGTCTGTGCGCTGGGTCGTCGACCCCCTGGACGGAACCGTGAACTACCTGTACGGCCAGCCGATGTGGGCCGTGAGCATCGCCGCTGAGATGGCGGGAGCCGTGGTCGCCGGTGTCGTGGCGCAACCCTGCACGGGTGAGGTCTTCGCGGCCCGAAGGGGCGGTGGTGCCAGCCTCGATGGCGAGACGCTGACGGTGTCCGCAAGCCGTGAGCTGTCTACGTCGCTCGTGGCGACGGGGTTCGCGTACCTGCCGGAGATCCGCGCACGCCAGGCGGCCGTGCTCACGGGCCTGCTGCCTCGCGTGCGCGACGTGCGCCGCGGCGGTTCGGCGGCCCTCGACCTCGCTCACGTCGCAGCGGGCCGCCTCGACGTCTACTACGAGACCGGCCTCGCGATCTGGGACGTCGCCGCGGGACGGCTGCTGGTGACCGAGGCCGGCGGTACCAGCACGGCGCTGGCATCGGGAGCGAGCCCGGCGCCGGCCCGCGAACGCGATGTCGGCCTCGTCGCGGGCCCGCCGGCTCTCGTCGAAGCCCTCGCGGAACTCCTCAGCGAAATCGGTACCTGACGGGCAGGTGCTTGACGCCGGACACGAAATGGGATTCGGCCCACTCGGGCGGCCCTGCAGGCTCGATGTGGTCCAGTTCCGGCAGGAGGGTGCTGAGGAACGTACGGATCTCACGCCGTGCGAACTGCGAACCGAGGCAGAAATGCGCGCCGACACCGAAGGACAGGAGCCGTTCGGCGTCCTTCCTGGTGATGTCGAAGCGCATGCTGTCCGAGAACACGTCCTCGTCGCGGTTCGCCGACGGGTACGAGAGCAGCACCCGGCCGTCCTTGCGGACGGGGTGGCCGGCGACCTCGGTGTCGGCGGCCGCGTATCTCATGAAGTGGCGCACGGGCGACGTCCAGCGGATGATCTCGTCGGTGGCGTTCACGACGAGGTCGGGGTCGGCACGCAGCGCCTCGATCTGTGACGGGTCGCGCAGGAGGGCATCCATACCGCCCGCCAGCGCGAACGAGGTCGTGTCGTGTCCGGCGGTGGCCACGATTATGTAGTACCAGAGCCTCTCGACATCACCCATCGGGCAGCCGTCGATCTCGCCGTTGGCGATGACGGTGGCGAGGTCGTCACGAGGGCACTCGCGGCGGTCGGCTGTCATCGTGTTGAAGTACTGCACGAAGGTCATCACGGCGCTGCCCACGCGCGCCAGCGGATCCTCGGCGTCGCCGATGTACTCGGGGTCGCCGGCGCCGAAGATGCCCTGCGTGAGATCGAGCATCAACGGCTCGTCCTCCTCAGGAACGCCGTAGATGTCCATGATCACGCGCAGGGTGTAGGGCTGCGCGATGTCCCGCGCGAAGTCGCACTCGCCACCGAGGTCCCGCATGCGGTCCACGAACTGCCGTGCGAGCTCGTCGATGCGCGGCTGCCTGCGCCCGACCGATGCCGGCTTGAACCAGGGGCTCGTGACCGCCCGGTGGTCGCGGTGGGCGTCGCCGTCGAGGTGAACGAGGGTCGCAGGAGGCGGCATACCGGAGGCGAGGAGCTGCTGCCATTCCGCGTCGGGGCCCAGCACCGAGCGCGCGGTGTTGAGCCAGTGCGTGTTGTCGCGCGAGACGGCGAAGACGTCGGCGTGGCGCAACAGCACGAGGTACGGCTCGTAGCCCTCGTCTGCGACGAGCACAGATCCCTGCTTCCGACGCAGCTCGGCCACCTGGTCGTGCCAGGCGTCCATGTCTGCCCATGCGCGGGCGCTGGAGAACAGGGCACCTGGGCTCACCAGGCCTGTAGCCATCGGGATCTCCTGAGGCGGCAACCGGTCAGGCCCGAGTGATAGTCCCCAGCCCCCGGGGTTTGCGAGCAGCGCAGGTCTGCTCGGGCGGTCAGCGGCCGGGGAGGTACCCCAGGACGCGCCATGTGCCGTCGACGCGGCGCATCTCGACGGGGTGAGGCAGCAGGTCCTCCGGAGCGTCGACCGCGCACGCGGCACGGTCGGAGATGCCGGGCTGGAAGGCGTCACAGCGGGTCGTGCTGCGAGCAAGATCGCGCGCTCCGGGTTCGAGCGCGGCGATCCGCGTGACGATGTCGCGGACGTCGGCGAGGCGCGTCGCGGGCGAGACGACTCCGTCCAGACCATCAGGCCGGCTCGCAGCGGCGCTCATGAGCACCCCCATCGCCTCGCTCGGGGTGGCGGCGACGGACCCGGACGCGACCGCCGTCGCCGCCCCCGGCGGCGTACCACCGATCCGCGAGCTCTGGGTGCTGTCGTCATCGTGGGTGGTCATCGCCAGGATCGCGAGCAACGCCAGCACGCCCATCACCAGGAACGCGAGGAGGAGGCCGGTTCGCGGCGGTGCGAGATCACCGGCCGCGCCGACGCCGGTCGGGACGTAGGCACCGCTGCCGGCTCCGCTCGCAGTCTGCCGCCGCCGGCTCGCGCTGGTGTTCGCCGAGGTCGTCCGCGTTGCAGGTGTCGCGGGACCACGCCCGTTGCCGTTGCTGCGCGACGCAGTTCCGGCACCGTTGCCGGCCGGGGTGGCGCCAGGGTGCTCGAGGAGGAGGTCCTTGGCGGCGTTGATGCGGCTGCAAACGGCCTCCGCTCTGGCGCGGTCCGACTCCGATGCGGCATCAGGGTGGTTGCGGCGCACAGCGGCGCGCCACGCCTTGAGGATCGTCGCCTCGGCCGCGCCGGGGCCGACACCCAGCAGACGCCGGGCGTCGCGGATCTCGGCTTCCGTCGGACGGCGCTGGCTCAATGTGGGAAGAGCTCTCCGAGAAGCTGATAGACCACCAGGACGGCAGCGGCGCTGAGGAGCGCGACGAGCACCACGAGTCCGATCGCCGCCCGGAACGGCCAGGCCTTGTCCGCCGTCACCGGCGCCTGCCCGCTGGACGCGCTCGTGTGGGTGCGTGCAGCGACGGGCCGCGGCAGGTCCGCCATCGTGGGGATCTCCGCGGTCGTCGTCGCACGGTAGGGCTCCGGTGACGGGGACTGGACGGCCGGTGGCGACTTCTGTGCCACGGCGCCCTCCCAAGTGCCTGTCGGGGGTGCCGGCGTCACGTCGTCGACCGCGCCGAACGGCACCGGCCCGCGTGGGCGGCCCGCGACCGCCAGCAGCACATCGCGAGCCTCGTTGAGGACGGCGGCGAGGTGCTCGGCCGCACGGCGCGGCGGGCCGTCGACGCGGTCGGGGTGGGTGACGCGCACCGCCGCACGCCATGCGCGCTTGATCTCGGCTGGTGGCGCTCCCGGGGTGACACCCAACAGCGCCGCTGCGTCCGCGACGTCGGCGTCGGTCGGGGTGGGGCGTGGACGTGCGCTCATTGCGGACCCCCGCGACGGGGGTGGCAGACTGCGGCGATGGCAGGTGACGTCTTCGACTCGATGGTGACGCTGGCGACCGAGTTGCAGACCCTGATCTGCGGCTCGCTCGAGGGCGTCGAGCCGGACGCCGTGTTCGAGTCGACCCACTGGGAACGCGGCGGCGGTGGCGGCGGGCACACGCGGGTGCTCCAGGGCGGCTCGGTGTTCGAGAAGGCAGGCGTCAACACGTCGGTGGTGTACGGGGCCGTGCCTCCGGGACTGGCCACGGAGCTGCCCGGCGACGGCGAGACGTTCCGTGCCACGGGGATCTCCCTGGTACTGCATCCGCGCTCACCGATGGTACCCACCACCCATGCGAACTACCGAAGGATCGAGCGCGGTGAGCATGGGTGGTTCGGTGGTGGAGCCGACCTCACACCGCACTACCTCTTCGAGGAGGACGCCAGGCACTTCCACCGCGTCCACGCAGAGGTCTGTGCCGCTCATCCAGGCGTCGCCGACTACCCGAGCTGGAAGCAGGCTTGCGACGACTACTTCTACCTGCCGCACAGGCGTGAGCACCGCGGGGTCGGCGGCATCTTCTTCGACCACGTCGAGGGCGGCGACGACGTGCTCGCGTTCGTGGCAGGTGCCGGGCACGCATTCCTGGACGCGTATCTGCCGATCGTGAGACGTCGGATGGCGACTGGCTACGGTGACCGCGAACGCACGCACCAGCTCGTCCGCCGCGGGCGCTACGTCGAGTTCAACCTCGTCTACGACCGCGGCACCACGTTCGGGCTCCGCTCCGGCGGCAACGTCGAGTCGATCCTGATGTCGCTGCCCGACCCGGTGCGTTGGGTCCACGAGCACGAACCCGAACCGGACTCCTGGGAGGCACGTACGATCGCGGCTCTGCGCGAGCCCCGCGACTGGTTGGGGTCGACACCGGCCTGACCGACGCGGCGGCGGATCCGCCCCCGCCTCCTATCCTCGCCCGATGGCGGACCACGACCCCGAGTCCGGCGCCGCGCGTCCGGTCGTCGAGGAAGGCGACACCGACGCGCCTCCTGATGCGCCGGTGCTGCGACCGGTGAGCCGTCGCACCCAACGAGTCCTCAACGCCGTCCTCGCGGTGGCCGTGCCTGCGACGATCGCGTGGTTCGTCGTCGCCAACTGGGACCAGATCGTGGCCGGACCCTGGGACGTGAGTCCGGGGTACCTGGTCCTCGCCGGTGCCCTCCTCCTCGTGGCCGAGGGCATCGCCCCGATCTCGTGGGAATGGCTGATGCTCGCCGCCGGGGCCGACGCGCCGAGGCGGCAGGTCTGGTTCGTGTGGTTCGCGGTCGAGCCCCTCAAGTACCTGCCGGTCCCAATCGGCCCGATCATCGGCCGCTACGCCCTCGCCGGACGCGTCGGCCTCGAACCGTTCACGGCTGCAGTGACGATCGCGTACGACTTCGTGATCGCAAGCGGGATCGGCTTCGTCATCACCTTCCCGGGACTGATCTGGCTCGCGTTCGTCGTGAACCCTGCCTACAGATGGGCGGTCTTCCTCGTCGCCGCCGTCATGCTCGCCATGGCATGGGCGACGCTGCGACAGGGTGGTCTGAGCCGCATCATCGCCGACTCGATAGGGCACAAGCACACCGATGCCCTCGGGGTCGACATACCGCGGCGCGCACTTCGGGGCCCGGCGGGGATAACGGTCGTGATGCTCGTCGTCCGGATCTGCGCCAACGGCTGCATCCTCGCGGCGTTGACACCGGTACCGACGGCCTCCATCCCCTTGTACGGCCTGGTGTTCGCGATTGCCCAGCTCGTCCCGCTGGCCAGGTTCGGGGCACGGGAGGGCGCGATCGTGATCGGCCTCGGAGCGCTCGGCATCGCCGACGGCCCCGCCCTGCTCGCAGGACTCGTGTCGCGCTTGATGGGCCTGGCCGCCTGCGTGACGTGGCTCGGGATCAGTGTCCTGATCGGCGGCGCCCGCAGGGCCGGCGACGGAACGGGCGGCGACGGCGAGCACGGATTGGCGCCCGACTAGGCCGACCTGGAAGGATCAGCCAGAACTGGTCCCTGTTCCCGGGAATACCTCAACGATGGTCCGACGCCCCCGCGCGCCGCTCGCCGGCACAACCGCTTTTGCAGTCCTGACCGAGGCGAACGCGCCCATCCCCGACGACTTCAAGTGCGACGAAGGTGGTCCCGCGACCTTCCTCGGCAGCGTGCTCGGGGCGCTCGGCGAGCTCGGGACCTTCGGGGTGCTCGAGATCACCGATCACGGAGAGCCGCGTCTGACGCTGCACACGTCCCAGGATCGCCGCTACGCGCTGACGCTGCCGGCCAGTGACGGACCGTTCGAGCTGTGGGCCACCGTGGAGATGTCCAGCGACGACGGAAACCGCCGCTACGAGCAGCTCAGGGAGCGTGAAGAGGTCCTTGCCCAGGCTCTGCACGCTCCACGCCTCGCGTGGCATCTCAACGGTGATGTGGGGTGGATCGGGCTGCCGGTCGCGCTCGCGTTCGATGCCGGTGAGCTCGACACCGACCTCGCGCAGCAGGCGGCCGAGCAGATCCGGATGCTCGTGTTCACCGTCGAGCGAATCTGCCGCGCTCTCGACGAACGTGCCGAGGCGCGGCTTCGGCGCCGCCGCGACCGTTCCTACACGGCCGCGGTCACGACGGCGGCGGCACGCCCACGCCGTGCCGTGCGAGGAACTCCCTGAGGCCGAACGTCGTCTCGAGGTCGGCCAGGTCGGCGGCATCGGCCCAGCGCGCATCGGCGGCATCGTCACCTGCGTGTGGCGGGACGCTCGCGTCGACGTGGACCCGGTACACGTGGATCAGGTAGTGGAGCCGAGCCGTGGGCCGGACGAGCTCGTCGACCTCGAGGAGGTCGCCCACCTCGGTGGCGATCAGAGCGGTCTCCTCGCGCAGCTCGCGCCGGACGGCATCTGCCAGCGTCTCCCCCAGGAGGACGTGGCCACCCGGCAGGCTCCATTTGCCGGCTGCGGGCTCTTTGGCGCGGCGCACGAGCAGGACCCGGTCCGCGTCGGCGACCAGCGCCGCAACCGCGACCAGGATGCCGCCGGGTTGCTGTTCGGCGGGCCAGCCCGCAGTCACCATCGAGCGTGCATCGTCAGCGAACGGGCCGTGAACCCGTTCTCCTCGCAGAAGTTCTTCGCCGCACGATGGCCCGGCAGGACGCAGATGTCGGCGCTGCGGCAGCCCTCGTCGCGCAACCACTCGATGCATGCGGACAGGAGGGCCTCGCCCACGCTCACCTCTCGCGCGTCGATCTCCACGAAGAGGTCGCGGATCCGCCCGAGGATGGGATCGTCGGCCTGCGGCAGGGTCGCCGAGGTCTCACAGACCGCATAGCCGACGACGAAATCGTCGATCGTGCCGACCATGACGAGGACGTCAGGTGCCGCGATCGCATCTGCCAGCGCGACGTCGGCCGGCTCCGGCCACGCGTCGATCTCGTACCAACGGCCGCGATACTCGCTCAGCTCCAGCTTCAGCGCCTCGTACAGCTCCAGGAGTCGCGGAAGATCCGCCTGGACCGCCCGGCGGACCCCCTCCACCGCTGGCTCAGTCGCCGTCCAGCAGCGAGTCGATCTTGCCGACGATCGTCTTGCGACCGCGGTTGGAGACCTCGTATTCACGCACCTTCCGTAGGTCTCCGACGTCGAGTCCACCGAGGCGCTGGGCCACCTGAGTAGCCGACAGCGAGTCGTAGTCAGGGATCGCGAGGTCCGGAGGAGCCGTGCGCGCCCGGTTCCCCGGTCGTGCGGCTTCGGCGGTGGCGCCGTTGGCGGAGCCGTTGCCTCCCACCGGCGCAGCCTGGCGAATGCGGCCGGTGGCGGCCTGTGCGGCGGAGCCGGCGTTGCGGCCGATGCCCTGCACGACCTTGAGGCCGCCCTCGGCGGCACCGCGCACGGAGTCGGCGCGCTTGCGCACGTCCTGTTGGGTCTGGTTGACCCTGGCCTGTCCGAGGGAGCGAGCCAGCACGAACATGTTGTTGGCCATCGTGCGGGTCTGGTCGACCTGCTGCTTGCCCCGCGCCGTGAACATGTTGATGAACGTCGGCGCCATGTCCTTGACGTACATGGCCGCACCGATCGGGGCGTACACGAACAGCTTCAGAGCCTCCTCGCGGCGCTCCTGGGGGGTCTTGTCGTTGCTCATCGACGCTCCTGGCGAGATCCGGGGCGGCCGCGCCTCGGCTCGGGGCGGACTCGGGCGCTTCTCACTGTACCCGACTCCTGCGCGCTCGCCACAGCCGGGTCCGCACGAACATCACGACCGCGAGCGAAACGCACACCAGCGATGCCCACACGACCCAGTGGCCGAGCCTCGTGAACAACGTCTCGTCGGTCTGGAGCGGCATGTCCCACGTGAACGCCTCGCGGGTGAACAGGTCGGTGGTGTCGACGACGGCTCCGTCGGGATCGATGCTGGCCGATCTGCCCGACACCGCCGCGAGTGTCGTGGCACGGTGGGTCTCGGCTGCACGCAGCCGCGTGAGCGCCACGTACTGGTCGGGCTCGGCGCTGCGGCGGAACGATGCGTTGTTGGTGGTGAAGACGAAGGCCTCGGCGCCGAGTGCGACCAGCTCACGGGCCGGGTCGGGGAACACGGTCTCGAAGCACGTCAGCGTCCCGACGGCGGTGGCGTCCACCTCGAGGAGCCCTGGTTCGCTCCCGGCGACGGCGTCGCGAGGCACCTGCGCGAGGCTGCCGATGAAGTCCAGGTAGCCCCGCAGGGGAACGCGTTCGCCGAATGGGACGAGGTGTCGCTTCACGTAGGTGTCCGCGATCCCCGTTCGCGTGAAGAGCACCGTCGTGTTCTCGAACGTGGCGTCGTCGGAGGAGATCACGCTCGCGTTGGCGACCACCGGCGCACCGCCTGCAGCCGCCACGATTCGGGCGGCAAGCTGCGGTGTCGGGTCGGCGGTCAGCAAGGACGATTCGCCCCAGACGACGAGATCGGGAGGATGACCTGCCTCGCTCACCATCGCCTCGGTCGCGTCCAGATGCGAGGCGATCATGTCCTCGGGGGTCACACGCCGTCCCTCGAACGTGTTCGCCTGCACGACACCGACCGACAGTGTCCCGACCGGGGGTGCCGACGGCCGCAGTGCCCAGGAAGCGCCGAACGTGATGGCGACCGCGGCGATCACTCCCAGCGGTCGCCACCACGCGCGACGCCGCGTCAGTGCGTCCGCGACCGCCACGTTGGCCGCGACGACCAGCCACGTCAGCAGTGCGACACCGCCGATCGCCGCTGCCGCCCTGGTGAAGCCGGACGGGGCCTGACTGGCGCCGAGCTCCCCCCATGTGAAACCGCCGAGGGGCCAGCGGTCACGCACCCACTCGAGCACGACCATCGCCGACGGAAGGATCAGCGCACGGCGCCACAGTGCCCAGTTCGCCCGCGCCATTCGTCCCGCGAGCCACCCGAGCACCAGCAGCTCGAGCGCGAGCGCCGCGACCAGCGGGAGCCACGCGAACCAGCCGAACACGAGGACCCATCTGAGCAGCAGCCCGAAGTACACGAACCCGGCGACGGCACCGGCGAGCAGTCCGCTGCGGCCGTCGGCGGCGACCATGAACAAGGGGACGAGCGCCACGAACGCGACAGGTGCCCAACCCAGGGGCTCCTGCGCCGCCCACAACGCGACTCCGGCGAGCACGCCGAGGGCGCTCGCGCGGGCGAACTCCATCCGTGGGCGCGATCGCGGCCCCGTCGTGCCGGCGGCGGCCGGCTCAGCCTTGAGTGCGCGCGATGAGGACGTCGCAGCCGGCATGGTGCATCACGTGACCGGGCACCGAGCCGAGCACGAATCGTTTCGCACCGGTCAGGCCCACTGACCCGACGACGATGACGTCGGCGCCGATCTCCTCGGCGAGCTCGACGATCGCCTGCCCCGGGTTCGCCGACGACACCGTACGACCTTCGCTGCGCACACCGGCCCTCGCGGCGATCTCACGAGCCCGAACGACGAGGTCCTCGGCCTGCGCGACGGCTGTGATGTGCCATGCGTCGGAGAAGCCTTCCTCTATGTCGAGCTCTTCGGGCGTCGGTTCCGCGTACACGCAAGAGACGACGAGGTTCGCGCCTGTGGCGCCGGCGAGGCGCGAAGCCTCCTCCACCGCGCGATCGGCGGTGCGCGAACCGTCCGTTCCGACCAGGATCGTCGAGTAGGCCATCAGGCGCAGTCGACGCAGACGTCGGAGCTGCCCTCGGCGAGCTGGCTCGGGTGCTTCACGAGAAAGCAGACCGAGCACGTGAACTCGCCCGGCCGCTTGACCGGCACCTTCAGGCTCAGCGTCTCACTCGTCTCCTCGCCGCTCGACTCCATCTGCTTGACGATGTACTCGTCGTCGTCCTCGAGCGCGGCACCCGCGGCCTCGGCGAGCACCTCGCCCTCATGGAGGTCTTGCAGCGACGTCTCCTCCTGGGCGGCGTCAGCGGCTTCGAGCTCTTCCTCGTCGTCGTCGAGCATGTCCTCGTCGTCGACTTCGAGATCGACCGTGTCCTCGGCCAACGCCTCACCTCCATGTGCCGGTTGTTCGTGACGTCAGGCTGCGCGCGGCGAAACCTTAGTCCGCTCGAGCGTGGAGTCCGTCAAGGTCGTCGGAGCGACGATGCCGTGCCGGTCACCACGGCGGTGCCGGAGGCTGGGGCGGCGTGGGAGGCACGGGCGGATTCGGTGCCGACGCCGCCGGGGGTACGACCACCGGCACCTGCTGGGTGTCGCGCGCGGCCCACGGGTCCGGTATCTCGTCGGCCGCTGCGGACTGCACGTCTGGACCCATCCCCGCCGCACCGGCGGCTCCTGCGGCACCGACCCCGGCGAGGGCGTACTCGCGCTCGGCCTGCTCGGCCTGAGCCTGCTGGAGTGTGCGCTCGATCTCCTCCTCGGCGTCGGCGAGCTCGTCCATGCCGATCGGCCCGTGGGTCTCGCCGTGGAGGAACTGCCGTACTACCGGGTCGTCGGACGCGAACAGCTCCGGGCGGCTCCCGAACGCCGCCAGCCGCGAGCGGAACAGGATGGCCATGTAGTCGGCGACGCGCGTGGTGGACTCGATGTTGTGGGTGATGACCACGAAGGTCGCGTTCGTCTCCGCCTTGGTCTTCAGGATGAGGTCGTCGAGGTAGGCGACACGCACCGGGTCGAGACCCGAGTCCGGCTCGTCGAAGAGGACGATCTCGGGTTCGAGCACGAGCGCCCGCGCGAGGCCGGCGCGCTTCTTCATTCCCCCCGAGATCTCACCGGGGAACTTGCGCAGGTGCGCAACCAGCCCGACGAGGTCCGCCTTCTCCATGACGGTGTCGTGGATGTCCTTCTCGGTCCGCTTCGTGTGCTCGCGCATCGGGAACGCGATGTTGTCGAAGAGGTTCATCGATCCGAACAGGGCCCCGTCCTGGAAGAGGACGCCCATCTTCATACGAACCTTGTACAGCTCGCGGTCCGACAGCTGGACGAGGTCCTGGCCGTCGATCCAGATCGAGCCCTCCTCGGGCTTGAGGAGTCCGATGATGTTCTTGAGGAGAACGGACTTACCCGTGCCCGAGGGACCCATGATGTTCGTGACAGCGCCGCGGGGAATGTCGAAGCTGATTCCCTCGAGCACCTGGTGGGACCCGAAACGCTTGCTGACGTCACGAATCTGGATGACTGCTTCGCTCACCACACCCCCATGCGTACCCGCCACAACCGTGGCCAAGGTTACGTGAGAGCGCCCTTCGCTGTCGTGTGCTGGGGATCCTCCTTCGCAGTTTCGCTTGCCGCGGAACCACGAGCTCGTCGCGCTCCGTTCCGCGGGGCGCCTGTGCTAGCGGAACCGCTTGCGGTTGGCCTGCACGCTCGCCACGTAGCGCTCGCTCTCCTTCAGGAGGCCGCGCTTCTTCACCGAGCCGAGGCCTTGGTAGTAGGAGGCGAGGGCACGGCGTTCGTCCTGGCCGACCTGTCCGAGCAGGTAGTCCAGGTACGCCGTGCCGCCCTGGATGTTGTCGGTGTAGTTCTGCGAGTCGATCTTGCGGCGAAGGAGCTTGTCACCGATCCACTGCGCGGTGCCGGGCATGAGCTGCATGACGCCCACCGCACCGACGCTGGAGACCGACTCCTGGCGCCAGCCCGACTCCTGCCATGCGAGTCCCTTGACGAGGTCGGGTGGGAGTCCGTAGCGGCGGGCGTTCGCGTCGAGGGCTGCGCCGACCTGTGCCCGGTTCGGGTGCCGGCCGCTGCCAGTCGACGCCGATCCCGACGCCACCGGCGACGTGCGCCGTGCGATGGTGCCTGCACCCTTCTTCGGGATCTGCAGGACCTGGCCGTCACGGACCATGAACCGCGGCGGCGCGAGTCCGTTGGCGGCGATGATCGCGCCGGCGCTGACTCCCGCTCGCGAGGCGATCCCGATCACGGTGTCCCCGCGGCGGACCCGGTAGCCGGAGCCGGCCACCGGGCCGCCACGGGTCTCCGGGGCCGTCGATGGGCCCGGTCCACCCGATCTCTTGGCCGGCTTCGCCGCCGCCGATCCTGAAGGGATCGTCAGCGTGGCACCGGCACGGATCATGTACGAGGGCGCCGCGAGCCCGTTGGCGGCGATGATCGCCCGCGGAGCGATCCCCGCGCGGCGGGCGATGCCGATCACGTTGTCGCCTCGCTGGACGGTGTACCGGCCCGGCTTCAACGTCCGTGCGGACGCAGTGGACCTCGCTCCCCCCGACTTTGCCGCGCTCGTCGCAGCGGACCCTCTCGCGGTCGCGATCGTGAGCGTCTGTCCCTCGTAGATGGGGTACTCCGGTGCGCGCAGGCCGTTGACGGCGGCGAGGCTGGCGACACTCACTCCCGACCTGCGCGAGATCCGCTCGATCGTGTCACCTGCGACGACCTTGTAGGTCCCCCGTGGGATCGTCGCGGCCCTGGCCGGTTTGGTCGCGGCGGCCGCCGTCGACTTCGAAGCCTGCGGGATCCGCAGTTGCATCCCTTCTCGCAGGCGATCCGGTGACGCGAGGGAGTTCGCAGACGCGATCGTCGACGCCGGTACACCGGTCCGCCGTGCGATCGACGAGAGCGTGTCGCCCTTGACGACCGTGTACGTGGACGACTTCGAGCGCGAGCTCGCCTGTGTGGGCTCGGTCGCGTTGACGGGGCCTGCGAGTCCGACGGCCGTGACGGCAGCCACTATCGCCACGGCCGCTGCATGAGCGCCGCTACGTCTGGTGGTTCGTCTGCGCACTTGGGGGGTCCTCCGGGAAGAGGCCCCACCGGATCATGGGATCCGGCCCGCCCGAGCCGAGTGTCGGTCTATCAATCGACGCAGAGAGCCGACCGGTTGAGCAATCATCGGCGTCGCAGACCTGGTTGGGCATTCTCGTCGCCCCGGCGCAGTCGCGCAAGGGGAAGGTTCAGATCGCCACGCGCAGGCGGTGCGGCCGCACGGAGATCGTCGCCGGGCAGCGTCCCACGTCGACCCCGTCGCCGAAGATCCGGCCCGCGGACCTGACCGTCACGGTGGCCGGACGCAGTTCGCGGACGCGTGGGTGCGGCAGGTGGGTTCCGGTGCGCAACCGTGGGAGCATGCGCCACATGTCGGTCGCGCGGCCTTCGAAGACGAGCACCTCGAGCCGGCCGTCGCCGGGGTGGGCCCGTGGCGCGACGTCGAGGTCGCCCAGGAACTGCCCGTTCGCGACCAGCATCCCCGAAGCCGTGTACTCCCTTTCCATCTCGCCCATCCCGAGGTCGAGCGGATCGTGCCACGGGTAGGCGCAGGCGAGGCGCAATCCCAGGGGCCAGCGCGCGCCGGCCCCGGCGACGAAACCCGCTGCCCGCCCGAACCCCCACCAGACGGCGTTCACGACCTCCGTCGGTTCGCCGCGCCGTGGTTCGATCCGGATCGTGTCCAGATGTGCAGTTTGACCGGTGAGAACCACCCGTGCGCACCGTGGTGCGTCGGCGGGCAGGCCGAAGGAACGGGCGATCGAGGCCGGGCCGCCGCCGTGGGCGACGAGGTAGTGACCGTCACCGTCGAGGTCGGCGAGACCGGCGGCGACCGCACGCCAGGCGCTCTCGCCGCCACAGCACACGAAGAAGCGCACACCTTCCACCGCCGCGGCGTGGACCGCAGCTGCGAGCGCCCAACCGTCCGAGGTCGTGCAGACGTCGACGGGATCGGCGGGCAGCTCGCTCGCGAGGGAGGCCCACGCACGCCGGCCCGAGCCGTCGACGAGGACCAGGGGCGGACCCTCCGGCCTCGCCCACGACCGGAGCCCATCGCTCAAGCGAAGACCCCGGTGACGCTGACGACCCCGCGCCACATGGCGTCCGCCGCTGCCGCTGCGGCGGCGCCGACGCCCCGGTCCCGGTCGGTCTCGGCGAGAGCGTGTGCGACCTGGCGCGAGAGGTCCACGAGCTGCTTCACGTTTCTGACGAAGTCACCGCCGCCGAGCTCGTCCGCGAGGACGGCGTCGAGTTCCTGTCCCGCCGCCCAGCGGTACGCCTGACCGCAGAACCCGTCATCGAGCTCGCGGGTGACCTCGAGCCCGGCGGCCTCCTCGGCGCCCCGCACCGATTGTGCGGCGGCGAGTGCGGCAGCCACGGCGTCTCGCACCCGTCTCACCGCCGGCAGCTCCTCGGCTGCGCCCTCCAACCTCGCCTCGAACGTGAACACAGATGCGACCGCTGCGAACTCTGCCGCATCGAGACCGTCGAACGTCCCGGAGCGGAGCGCCTCGGCCACGAGCAGATCGCATTCCGTGTAGACCCGGGCCAGCAGCTCGCCGGAGGACGTCAGCGACCAGCCGTCGAGGTACCCGAGGTCATCGAGGAACTCGCACACGGCATCGAAGCGGCGGCTGAGGCTCTCGGTGCGCCGCTGTGCACGCCGCTCGAGTCGTTCCGCCTCGGCTTCGTCCCCGCGAGCACGCCTGGCCCAGCGCATGTGCGCATCGGCTTCGGGGCACGAGGCCACGGGATGGGCGCGGGCCTCACGCGACGAGCGCGACAGCGACTTCTCCGCGGCAGAGCGGAACTGCTCGAGCGAAGCGGCCACGTCTCGCCGGAACTTCCGGTCGCCGAGGTCGCGTCGCTGCGGGAGCTGAAGCGATCCGAGGCGGAACCCGAGGTCGCGCAGCGCCAGTGACCGGATCTGTGCGTCGGCACCGACGACGCGCGCGCGGGCGGACGACGTGTGCACGACCACGACGGGCCGGCCACCGTGGCCGAACACGGAACCGACGCGTGGCCGCCCACGGCCGCCTCCTGCGCCGTCCGTCAGGTCCAGGTACTCGTCGACGTCACCGCGCTCGCATTCGGCCTTGGCCCAGTACTCCGCGGCCGCACGCCGGCGGCGTGCAGCGGCGGCCTCGAGGCGCACCACGCTCTTGTCCGCACGGAACTGGGCAAAGGAGCTGTTGACGATGCGGTGGGCGCTGTCGCGGTCGAACCGCGCCACGAGGTTGGCCGCCATGTTGTAGGTCGGCCTGAACGAGGACTCGAGCTCGTAGGTGCGTGTCGATGCCAGCATCGCGACCGATTCGGCCTCGACATAGGGCGACCACAGCACGACGGCGTTGCCGCTCGCGTCGATGCCGCGGCGCCCTGCGCGCCCCGTCAGCTGTGTGTACTGGCCCGGTGTCAGCGGCTCGTGACGTTCGCCGCCGAACTTGGTGAGCTTCTCGATCACGACCGTCCGTGCCGGCATGTTGACCCCGAGCGAGAGGGTCTCGGTCGCGAACACGACCTTCACGAGGCCCTGCTGGAAGAGCGCCTCGACGGTCTCGCGAAACGCGGGGATCATCCCTGCGTGGTGCGACGCGATTCCTGAGAGGGCTGCGTCGAGGAAGCGGTCGTACCCGAGGGCTGCGAGGTCGTCGTCCTCGAGCGGTCCGAGATGGTTGGTCACGACCTCGTGGATCATGCGCCGTTCGGCGCTGGTCGTGAGGCGCATCCCCTCGGTCATGAGCTGGGACACCGCCGTGTCACAGCCACGGCGGCTGAACACGAAGTAGATCGCCGGGAGCATCCGTCCGACGTCGAGAGCTTCCGTGACCTCCCACCGCCGCGGCGTGCGCAGTCGTGCCCGCCGTCCGCGTGGGTTGGGGGCTCTCTCGAGTCGCGTGATCGCCGGGTTGAGCTGGGGATCGGTGGAGTCGTCGCCGTCGAAGAGGCGCAGGAGCCGTACCTCGTCGCGGACTCCGACGCAGTAGAGCTGGTCGAGCGGCACGGGCCGCGTCTCCTCGATGACGGCTTCGGTGTCCCCGCGCAGGGTCTCGACCCAGCCGGCGAACTCCTCGGCGTTGGACACCGTCGCCGAAAGGCACACGAGCGCCACCTGCGGCGGCAGGTGGATGATGACCTCCTCCCACACGCCACCCCGGTAGCGGTCCTGGAGGTAGTGGACCTCGTCGAGGACGACGACGCCGACACCGTCGACCGAGACGGGATCGGCGTAGAGCATGTTGCGCAGCACCTCGGTCGTCATCACCACCACGGGCGCGTGCGGACGGATCGAGTGGTCGCCTGTCAGGAGCCCGACCTCGCCGGTGCCGTACAGGTCGGAGAAGTCGGCGAACTTCTGGTTCGACAAGGCCTTGAGCGGCGTCGTGTACAAGGCACGCAGGCCCGACGCGCGGCACAGCTCGACGGCGAACTCGGCCACGAGGGTCTTGCCGGCACCGGTGGGGGCAGCCACGACGACGGATCGTCCTTCGGCGAGTGCCCGCATCGAGCGCCGCTGGAAGTCGTCGATGTCGAAGTCGACTCGTGCCTCGAACGCGCCCAGCTGCCCAGCGGCATCCGCCGAGGCACCCAGGCGCGTCCTCACGGTCCTCCCGGCGGTGCCGTAGGGATCCCCGGCGAGAGACCTGCACCCGGACCCGGTACGGCACCGGTGGCACCGGTGGCACCCGCCCCGGCGGGTGGTGTCGCCGGGCCGATCAGCGTCGGGTCGAACCCGGAATCGGTGCCTGGGGCGAGTGTCACGCCTGCAGTCGCGAGGTTCGTCGTCGCAGTCCGGCGCAGCTCGTCGGAGAGGAGCCGGAGCTTCTGGCCGTCCTCGATCAGGTCTGTGCTCTGCCCGCTGTCGGTGGCTGTGGATGCGAACGACCGTGCCGACTCCTGCAGGAGCCACAGCGAGTTCACCAGTGCGACGTCTGCGAGACCCGCGCGGTCCGGGCGCGCCCCGCTGCCGATCGCCGCATAGGCCGTGCGGGTGGACTGGAACCATTCGGTGGCCGAGAGCTGCAGCGCTGGGTAGTCCTGAGTCGTCTGTGTCGCCCTGACCACCTCGCCCATGGGCCCGATCGACTTGTCGAGCTCCGTGAGCGCAGCCCCGACCGAGGTGCCGTAGCCGGCCACGGGCTGGGTCTCGAGGACGACGTCGATCTCGCCGGTCGCGTCGACTGCGACGGCATCACCCCCGCCGGGTGGTGCCGGCAACTCGGCCAGGATGCCGAGCAGGGGCTCTGCCTCGACGTCGCCGGGAGGCGCCGGCCACTGCACGAAATCACTCGCCTCCTCGACGAAGTCCTTGGCTGCCGCGATGTTCTCGAGATTGCGCTGGGCCGCGCCGCGCAGGGCGTCGGACGCGGCTGCGAGACGAGCGGCCTTCCTCGCCATCTGCGCCTGCATCTGCTGCGGTGCCGAAGCCTCCGCCAGCGCGAGGACGCCGACTCCTTCGCGCAGGATCTTCACCGAGGTCTGCAGCACCGATGCCGCCGTCGCCCACGATCCCTGCGGCGACTGCGCCGCGAGGACGTCCGATGCCGACTGCAGCCGCGATGCCAGCCCATCGGTGCGGGCGAACGAACCGGTGAGATCGGCGTCAGGCTGTGCGGACGCGACGGTCGTGGCGGCGTCGGCCAACTCGGCGGAGACGTTCTCGAGGTCGGTGATCGTCTCGGCGGTCGCCTTGTTGTAGTCGTCGAGGCCGGCCACCGGTTTGGGCTTCTCCCCGACAGCCAGCGCCCACACGATCGCTACGACGAGCGTGAGTGCGAAGAGCCCACCGATGACCAGCATCAAGTCGATACGCCGCCGGTCCGGGGAGCGTTTGGCGACTGCGGCCTTTGGTGGACGCGCAACCGGTTTCGCGCGGTGGCGCCTGCTCTTCTTCGTCTTGCCCTTGAGTGCCATGTGGTGCCGCAGGTTAGTTGGGTACTTCGACCGCCGATTCCGCTTCGGTTGTGACGGGTTGGTCCTCGTCGGAGGCCGACCGACGTCCGAACAGCAGCCAGCCGACGAGCGCCGCGCCGAAATAGAAGACGACCATCGGCGCAGCCATGAGCGCGAGGCTGAACCAGTCGACCGACGGGGTTATCACCGCGGCGAAGACGACGATCCCCACGATCGCGTAGCGCCACGACTTCAGCAACGAGCGCCACGTGATGATCCCGGTCGCCTGCAGGAAGACCAGGACCAACGGGAACTCGAAGCTGAGGCCGAACGCGAGCATGTAGAAGACGAAGAAGGACAGGAAGTCGTTCGCCGAGGGGAACACGCTCACGGCGGATCCTGCGAAGTTCAAGATGAACGCGTACGCCGCGGGAAGCGTGAGCCAGCCGAAGAACATCCCGAAGACGAAGAAGACGAAGATCAACGGCACGATCGGGCGCGACCACCGCTTCTCCTTGGGTGTGAGGCCCGGCGCGACGAAGCGCCAGAGCTCGAAGAGGATGCCTGGCATCGCGATCGCGATCGCCATGTACGCGCTCACCTTGAGCTTGAGCGCCACGGCGCACGCGGGCCCGAAGCACTGCAGCTCGGGCTGGCCGATCTGCTCGAGGAAGTCCTTGGTGATCAACGACAGGACCGAGTCGAACAAGACGAACGAGATCGCGAACCCGATCGCGATGTAGATCAGGCACCGCACGAGGCGTCGCCGCACCTCGTCGAGGTGCTCGAGAAGGGTCATCTCGCCGACGCGGCGGCGCTCCCGCTCGTCAGGGCTGCGCCGGCGGAACCTGTCCAGGACCTTGGCCATCGCTCAGGATTCATCCCTGCCGGCGGGGAGGCGCCGCGTGACGTCCCCGCCGGTCGAATCCGCCGGTGGGGTCCCACCGCCGGCAGGCGTGGACACGCCTGGCAGGCGTCGTGTCGGCCCGGAGGCGGTCGAGGGCTCGGGCCCCTTCGCCGGGCTTGCTCCTCCCCGGGTCAGGGCTCGCACCATCGGGTCGGCTCGTTCTGCGGCGCCGTTGGCCGGGACCGCGGACGCCGCGTCATCTCCGGCGGTGGCGGGTGTCTCAGCATTCTTGCGTGGTGTTGCAGCGCCGGTCTCCGTGAAGACGGGGCCGAGGCTGACCGCGTCCTTGAGGTCGCGCCGCACGGAGTTGACCCCTTCGGCGACGCCGTCGATGTCGATGACGTCGCGCAGTTCGGCCTTGACCGAATCGCTGTGGGTCCGAAGCTGCCGAACGAAGCCCCCGATCTTGCGCCCGACCTCGGGCAGGCGCTGGGGTCCGAGCACCACTAGGGCGACGACGAGGATTGCGATGATCTCGGCAGCGCCGAGGTTCGGCATGGTCCGGCCTCGGTCTCGGGGGACGCGTATGTGGGCGTGGGCAGTAGAGAGCTTATCGCCGCGGCCGTCGGAGTCCTCTTCGACCACTCCGCTCCGCTGACGGTGCCGCGACTACGCGAGGATCTTCTCCATCCAGCTCTCGTCCTGGAGCTGGAGGTGGAAGTCGAGGAGGTCGTCATGGTTGATGGCCGGCCCCGACACGGTCTCGAACAGCTCGGCGGGCACGTGCCAGATCTTGAGCTCGACACCACCTGCGACGAGGAGCTGCACGATCCGATCCTCGGCGGGCTTGGAAACGCTCACCCCGCAGGACGGGCAGCGGAAGCAGTACGAGCCCGAGCGATCCTCGGCGCAGATGCGCACCTGCATGTCCTCGCGCGGAAGGACGACGTCTCCGCAGTCGGGGCAGGTAGCCCGGATGTTCATCTACCGATCCTCCGTCCTGGTCCTGTGCTCATCGGTTCGGCTCGTGCAGTCCCCGACTTGAGCAGTGGA
>JAIBAC010000135.1 GCA_019695375.1 Acidimicrobiia bacterium | reverse complement strand
CGAGGAGGCGCTGCGCCTCTACACCGGCACGCCCGAGGCACCCGCGCGCCCGCGTGAGATCACGGTCGGAGCGACCGCCGACCTCTGCCTCCTCGACCGCCCGTGGGCGCAGGCGCGACAGGACCTCTCCCGTGTCGGCGTGCGCGCCACCGTCGTCGAAGGCCGCCTCGCCGGTGCCGCGCAGACGACCGGAGTGTGAGAATCCGCACATGGCCGACACACCTACGTTCCCGCTGCGCGAGTTCCTCGGCATGAGCATCACCGACGACGGTGGTGGCAACGCCCACGCCGAGGTGGTCACCGGGCCTGCGCACCACAACCCCCACGGCTACGTGCACGGTGCCGTCGTGTTCACGATGGTCGACACCTCCATGGGTGCAGCGGTGATGGGCATCCTCGGTGCGGGCCAGACATGCTCGACGATCGATCTCGACCTGCGCTTCCTCCGACCGGTGCGCGGTGGCCGCCTCTCGGCGGCGACCACAGTCGTCAAGGCCGGTAGGACTCTCGTGCACCTCGAGAGCCGCGTCACCGACGACGACGGCCGCCTCGTGGCGACGGCGACGTCTGTGTTCGCTGTCATCGGTGAAGCGGCCCCGCAGACACCCGCGAGGCAGGAAGGCAGCGACGATGGCTGACGGTGCAGACGTGAACGCGGCGCAGGGCAGCGTCCTCGACGGCCGCGTGTGGAGCGAGTGGTGCAGGGCGCTCGAAGAGGCCGGCGCAGTCGTGCTCGCCGATTCGGTGCCGATGGACGTCCTCGACCGCGCCGAGGGCTGGCGCTACCTGAGCAGGCTCGTGCGCGCCTCGCTCAACTTCTTCCTGGAGCAGCCCAACCCCAAGGCCCCGGCGTTCACGCGTGCCGTCGACGAGACCCTCAAGCTCGGCATGGACAACCCCGACAACGTCTATCTCGCGACGCCGGCGAGCGGCGCCTGCACGTACCGGATCAGCGGCAACCGCGGCACGGTGCACTACCTCGGCTTCGGCGCGCAGGCGGGCGGTTACGGGCGCACGGCGTCACTGGACACGACGGGCTATCTCGAGGCCGGCGATCTCGAGATGGACGCCGACGGCAACTTCGAGATCATCGCATCCGTGCAGCGCCCTCCCGGTACGGCGAACTGGTTGCGCATGACGGACGCGACGAGCCTGATCCAGGTGCGCCAGACCCGCGTCGACCACGACGCCGAGATCCTCGCCCAGGTCAGGATCGAGCGCATCGACGGTCCCGCCGAGCAGCGCCCTCTGACGGCGGAGCGCCTCGTGAAGTCCCTGACCGAAGGCGCGCTCTTCCTCAAGGGCTCGTCGGCGATGTTCGCCCAGTGGACCGAGAGCTTCCGCGCGGAGCCGAACACGCTGCCGCGCTTTCCGCCCGAGAAGGCGCTCGCGGCCGGCGGCGACCCCAACATCGCCTACCACCACGGGTGGTTCGAGCTCGCCGACGGCGAGGCGCTCGTCATCGACCTGGAGCCGCCCGCGTGCGACTTCTGGAACTTCCAGCTCGCCAACTACTGGATGGAGAGCCTCGACTACCGCTACTTCCCAGTGCACCTGAACCAGGGCAGCGCCCACTACGAGGCGGACGGGTCGGTCCGCATCGTGGTCGCGGCCACGGATCCGGGCGTCGCGAACTGGATGGACACCTGCGGGCATGCCCACGGCACCATGTGCGTGCGCTGGGTCGGGGCGTCGGAGGACCCGCTGCCGCGGACCGCGGTCGTGAAGATCGCGGAGCTGCGCGGGTGAGCGCGGTGGACCTCGACGTCGACGGCGTTCTCGCCGACGCGCGGGCGATGGCCGGCCTCGACGACTTCGGTGCCGACGACTTCCGCGAGGGCCTCGGTGTGCTGCTCGCCACCTACGGCGCCAACGGCTACGACGCCGCGGCACTCCAGGGCTGCCGTGACCGCGTGGTCAGGCTCCTCGCTGAGCGCCTGCGGATAGAGGCGGCGCTCGCCCGGAACCCCGAGATCCGCGACGTGCCGATCGTGGCGCCCATGTACCTGACCGGGCTGCCGCGCACGGGCACGTCGGCGCTGCTGAACCTGCTCGCGCAGGATCCCGCCGCGCGGCCGCTCAAGCTGTGGGAGACCATGAACCCATCGCCGCTGCCCGGCAACCCGCCAGAAGACGAGGACCCGCGGTACCTCGGAATCAAGGCCTTCACGGAGTCCGTGTACGAGCAGAACCCGGACTTCGAGAAGATCCACCACACGAGCGCGGACACGCCCGAGGAGTGCATCCACCTCCTCAACCACACCTTCCGCGACGTCCAGTTCGGCGTCGAGGTGCTCATGGAGCCGTACGCGACGTGGTTCCGGCGCCAGGACCTGCGACCGAGCTACAGCCACTACGCCGACCAGCTGCGGATGCTGCAGTGGCGGGCACCCGGTGAACGGCTGCTCCTCAAGTCACCGGCGCACCTGTGGGCGCTCGACCTGATCGTGGACCTGTTCCCGGACTGCGCCGTCGTCGTCACGCACCGCAACCCCGTCGAGAGCGTCGCTTCGTACGCGTCGATGATGGACGCGCTGATGTCGGGCCGCGAGCACGACAGGGCCGCGCTCGGCCCCGCCGTGCTCGACTACCTCGCCGCGAAGACCGACCGTGCGATGGCGGCGCGTGACGCCCTCGATCCGCGGCGGTTCTTCGACCTGGACTTCGACGACGTCGGCACCGATCCCGGCGGCTGCCTGCGGCGCATCTACTCGCACTTCGGCATCGAGCTCACGGCAGCGGTCGAGGCCGCCTGTGCGCGACATGCCGGCCGCCACGTGCGCGGTGAGCACGGCACGCACGAGTACAGCCTCGCCGAGTACGGTCTCGACGCGGACGAGGTCCTCGACCGCTTCGCCGCCTACGTCGAGCGCTACTCGATCGCGACCTGAGCCTCAGACGACCGCGTCGATCCATGGTGACCAGTCGCTGTACTGGCCGCCCTTCTTGGCACGGATGCGCCACTGGTAGTGCGTTCCGCGGCACATCGACGGGTTCGAGAACACCTCGCCGCTGTCACGGAAGTAATTCGAGGTCCCACCTGCGATCCAGTAGGGAGCGGGATCGCCGTTGAGGATGCAGCCGGCGATGAAGCCGCGGTCGAGCTCGTAGCCGTCCACGACGGGCTGGGTCACGTCCCAGGCGATGTCCGCCCATGCGTAGTCCCAGGCGACGCCGCCGCCGCCGGAGCCCGTGAACCGCAGGTTCGAGGGCGCCACGAGCGGTGCGAGGCTCACTGTGCGGCTCGTCTGCGCCGATGCGCCGCCGGTGTTGATCACGGTCAGGACGACGACGTAGCTGCCCGGCTGCGCGTACGCGTGCGACGCCGTCGCTCCGGTCGCCGTCGCACCGTCACCGAAGTCCCATGCGTAGGACTGGATGCCGCCTCCGGGGTTGGGGTCGGTCGACGCGGACGCGTCCACCGCGACCGTCTCGGGCACGACGCCGCTCGACGGCGTCGCCGTGAACGACGGCTTCGGCGGCGGCGTGACCGCCGGCGGCGACCAGTCCTCGACCTTCCACGTGAGCGTGTATCCCTGCCACGGGAACGACGAGGTCTTCATCCACTTGAGCGTGCCGGTCGCGCCTGTCGTGCCGACAGGCGTCGCGCCCGTGAAGAACGACGGGGTGTTGACAGCGAGGCCGGCGCCCGCGTCGACGACCGACACGCTGCCTGTGAAGATCGGCATGCCGAAGAAGCCACGCAGGTTGAACCCGGCCGTCGCGGTCCCTCCGTTGGTGCCGGGGATCGTCGCGACGCCGGCTACTGCGGCGATCGTCCCTGTGCGCGACTTCGACACCGTGACGCCGCCGGTGGTGATCGGCGCCGTGTTGTCGTAGTTGTAGGCGCCTGCGAAGGTCAGCGACAGGCGCCGTGCCGTCCCGCCGACCGCGACCATCCGCGTCGTCGTGGCTCCGCCGCCGAGGCTGTCGGTGACGTTGAGCTGGATCGTGTAGTTGCCCGGCGTGCTGTACGTGTGCGACGCGGAGACACCCGTCGCGGTGGTGCCGTCGCCGAAGTTCCACGCGTACTCGGTCACGGTGCCCGTCGTCACGGTCGTGGCCGACGCGTCGACGCCGACTGTCAGCGGCGCGGTCCCGATCTGGGGGTTCGCCGTGAACGCGGGGACGATGTTGCCGCTGCCTTCACGGATCGTGGGGGTGACCGCGAACGTGAGGTCGAGGTTGCCGGTACCCGAGATGGAGCTGTCGACCGAACCGGCACCGGGGCCGCAGCCCGACGACGTCGGGATCGCGAAGTCGGCGGCGACGAGGCGCACGAGGCCGGTGGCGGGGTCGTACGCGGCGCCCGTGAGCGGCCCGCTCGTGCCCGTCGTGAAGGCGATGTCGATCGGCGTCACGTTGCAGCCGCCGCCGAAAGGAATGCCGGCCACGTCGATGCGCAACGACGTGTTCAACGCCGCCGCGCCCGTGGCGGCGTCGAGGCTCCCCGTCGACGTGCCGTTGGCCGAGATGTTCACGGTGACGGTGACGCCGGAGGCGGTCTGGGTCGTCGACGGGAACGACACCCCCGAGGAGGGGACGCTCACTGCGCCGTCGGCGGCGATCGTGCCGCTCACGACGATCGGCTGCGCAGGATCGACGTTGAAGGCAGTTGCGCCCAGGTTGCCGCTGCCCGCCACGGCCGTGAACGTCACGGGCCCGGGGTTGGCGACGTCGGCGCTCGCCGACGGCCACCACGTGAGCACCGGCACCACGGCGGCGGCGGCGAGCACCACGAGGGCGCACAGGAGGTTGCTGGTTCGTCTCATCGGGGATCAGCCTCGCTTCGGGCCACGCCTGCGGCTACAGGACGATGTTCGTGCTCGGCGACCACGAGCTCCACGTTGCACCGCGGCGTGCCCTGATCGAGATGTTGTAGTGCGTGCCGAGGCACAGGCTCGCCTGCGTGATGCGCCCCGTCGTCGACGTGCCGGGGAACGACCCGCTCGCATCCACGAGGCAGCCGCCGCCGAAGTAGGCGTCCATGTTGACCTGGTACTCGTCCACGTAGGGCACCGCGTTCCACGCGAAGTCGCCGTATGTGTTGCAGCAGCCGCTCCCGGTCTTGATCAACCCCGTCGGGGCGACGAGCGCCGGCATGTTCGCGGTCACGGTCCGCGTCGTCGTCGTGGTCGCGCCCTTGTCGTCGGTGACGGTGAGGGCCACCGTGTAGGTGCCGGGGTCGTACGTGCGCGTTGCCGTCACGCCCGTCGCGGTCGCGCCGGCGAGGTCCCACGCGTAGCTCACGATCGTGCCGTCGGGGTCCGCCGACGCCGATGCGTCGAACGCGACCGCGAGCGGCGCGTCGCCGGTGGCCGGCGTGGTGGTGAAGCTCGCGTTCGGGGACTGGTTCGCGTTGGCGGTCACCGTCTTGGTCGTGGTGGTGGTCGCGCCCTTGTCGTCGGTGATGGTCAGGGTCACGGTGGGAGTGCCCGCGGTCGTGTACGTGTGCGTGGGCGTGGGCCCGGTCGCGGTGGCGCCGTCGCCGAAGTCCCATCCGTAGGACACGATCGTGCCGTCGGTGTCGGCGGACGCCGATGCGTCGAAGGCGACGTCGAAGGGCACGACCCCTGTGTCAGGTGTCGCCGTGAAGTCGGCGGTCGGTGCTGCGTTGACAGCGATCGACACCGTGGCGGAGCCGGTGCCGCCCTTGTCGTCGGTGACGGTCAGCGTCGCCGTGTACGTGCCTGCCGCGTAGTCGTGGGTGGCCGTCGCGCCCGTCGCGGTGGCGCCGTCGCCGAAGGCCCAGTCGTAGCTCACGATCGTGCCGTCGGTGTCCGTGGACGCCGATGCGTCGAAGGCGACCGCGAGGGGTGCGATCCCGCTCGTCGGGGTCGCGGTGATCTCGGCGTCGGGCAGCTGGTTGGCGGTGACCGCGACCGTGTGGGTGGTCGTGCCGACCGCGCCGAGGTTGTCGGTCACGGTGAGGGTGATCGTGTGGTTGCCGGCTGCGAAGGTGTGCGAGCCCGTGGCGCCGAAGCCGGTGCCGCCGTCGCCGAAGTTCCACGCGTAGGACACGATCGTGCCGTCGGGGTCCACCGACGCCGATGCGTCGACGTCGACCTGCAGCGGCGCGATGCCCGATGCAGGCGTGACCGTGAACGACGCGGAGGGGGAGACGTTGGGGATCGGGGTGACGGTGATCTGACGTGTGGTGCTCGAGGTGGCGCCGTCGTCGTCGGTGACGGTGAGGGTGGCGGTGTAGGTGCCCTCCGCTGCGTAGGTGTGGTTGACGGTCTGGCCCGCGGCGCTGTCGCCGTCACCGAAGTCCCACCCGTAGCTCGCGATCGTGCCGTCGGGGTCCACCGACGTCGACGCGTCGAAGGAGACGAGCAGGGGTGCGGTGCCCGTCGCCGGGAGCACGGTGAACGCGGCGGTGGGGCTCACGTTCGGCGGCGTGCCGACCGAGATGGCGGCTGTCGTGGACTTGGTCCCGCCGCGGTTGTCGGTGACGGTGAGGGTGGCGGTGTAGTTGCCCGCCGCCGCGTACGTGTGCGCCGACGTGACTCCGGTACCGGTGGCACCGTCGCCGTAGGCCCACGCGTAGGTCGTGATCGTGCCGTCGGGGTCGGAGGAGGCCGACGCGTCGAACGCGACGGCGAGCGGCGCGGCCCCGCTGGTGGGTGTGGCACTGATGCTCGCCACCGGGAGGGTGTTCGGGGCCGGCGGCTTCGTCGGGACGCACGCCGCCGCTGACGCCGCGATGAACAGCGCCAGCGCCGCCATGCCCCAGATGTTCGCGATTCGACGCATGTTGATGCTCCCTGCTGCAGGGTGGTGGGTGGGTGGGTGGGTGGGTGGAGGTGGTGTGGGGGTCGCCGCCGATCTCACGGCGGCACAACGGGGACTAGAACGCGTTCTAGTTCGTGTGGGAGTTTCGCCCGGCGCTGCTCCGGGTCCCGCCGCCCTGGCGAAGTTGTCCCAGAATCTGGGACGGGCACGTGTGACGGTGCAGGTCAGCCGGTGCCGGCTGCGCGCGACCGCGCCTTCTTCTTGGCGCCTGTGGCCTTGGACTCGGGCTCGCGGTCAGCCGTCCGCTGTGGTCGCTGCTGGGACAGGATCTGGTTCACGAGGTAGTTGCGCCGTGCGATGAGGGCGTCGACGCCATAGGGGTCGGTGTCCATGATCCGCTCGAGCAATGGGCCGTGGCAGAAGTAGCTCATCACCTGCACGTGCATGTCGTGGAGGAAGAACGCCGGGTCGATGGGCGCCATGCGGCCGCTGTCCTGGGCCTCCTGCAACCGCTTCTTGGCCGGCTCGTAGACGGGCGCCACGAAGCGGTCGAGGTCGGCGTCGGCCGCGTACTCGCCGCCCTCGAGCAGCTCGCGGATCACGAGGCGGGGCACCGAGGGGTTGGCGCGCAGGTACCCGTGGATCTGGTCGAGGTGCCATGCGAGGCGCTCGTGGTTGAACTCGCCCGAGAGGAAGTCGTGCATCATCCCGACCACCGGGCCGATCGCCTGGTCGAGGACTGCGGCGTGCAACTCCTCCTTGGTGTTGAACTGGTAGAGGACCGTCGTCTTGTGCACGCCGGCGGCGTCGGCGATGTCCTGGACGGCAACACCGCCGTAGCCACGGCGCGCGAACAGGTCGGCGGCGGCTTCGAGTACGGCCTCGCGGCCGCTCTGGCCGTTCTGCCTCGCCTTGGTCACTGCTGGCTCCCGTCTCCGGTGGTGGGACCGGCGGCACGGCCTCTGACGAGGCACGGTCCCCCGGGCAGTTTAGCGTCGGAATCTTGCAACCGAGTGGTCATAGATCCTAACCAATAGGCTGCATGATTGAAATGGTCCTACCCGCCCACCGCGTCGACGAGTCCCCACTCGAGCGCCGTGGTCGCGTCGAGGCTCGTGCCGCTGAGGGCGAGGAGCACGAAGCGGTGGCGCCCGATGCGGCGCGGGATGCTCACCGTGCCACCCGCGCCGGGGACGAGACCCATCGAGACCTCGGGCAGCTCGATCGTCGTGTCCGCGGCAGCGCGCACGTGCGACGCGAACGCAGCGAGCTCGATGCCCGACCCGACGCAGGCGCCGTGGATCTCAGCGCGCAGGCGTGGGCGCAGGATCGAGAGCCAGTAGCCGGCGCTGCGCACGCTCCTGACGAGGTGAGCGGTGGCCGGGTCGGGGGTGGTACCGAACTCGCGCAGGTCGCCGCCGCTGCAGAAGGAGCGGCCTTCACCGCGCAGCACGACGGATGTGACGCCGCCGTCGGCGGCTGCGAGTTGCAGGGCCTCGACGAGGGCGTCGCGCACCTCGAACCCGAACGCGTTGCGGACCTCGGGGCGGCAGAACGTGAGGTCAATCTCGCCGTCGTGGCGCACGACCCGCAGCGGTGCACCACGCTCGGCCGCCGTCGTCGGCGGGCGGCGCTCGCGAGCGATCCAGGCGCCGAACTCGGGTCCCGCCTGCAACATCGAGTACGTGGCGGACTCCGCCCAGAGCCCTTCGACGACGCCGAGGCGCTGCGACGCCCGCATGAGCTGAACGAGCGCGATCGAAGCGATCGGGTTGGCGGCCGCGCGCGCGT
>JAIBAC010000134.1 GCA_019695375.1 Acidimicrobiia bacterium | reverse complement strand
CGCAGGCGCGAGGTCTCTGCATGCGCCGCCGCCGCGAGGCCGCTACGGGCCTGCTCCGCGGGCCTCCCCCAGGCGAGCTGGATCGCCTCGAGCTCGGTCGCAGGGCTGTCGGCGGACGCGGTGCCCACATTCGCACCGGCGACGACGACGGCGAGCACCAGCACGACGGCGACCGCGGCGGCACGGCCTGAACGGGATCCCATCGGCATGAGTATTCCTGGGAAGTTCCGGTGCCGCCAGCGATCAGGACTTCTTGACCCAGAGCTGCCGCACGTTCTGGGGTCCGCGGCTCGACGGGCCGAGATCGAAGTGCTCCGCCATCCGTGCGTCGATCACGTGCATCGTCCTGCGGCGCCTCGCGATCGGCCGCCACAGGAACATCACGACGGTCCCCCCCGGTCTCACCACGCGCGCGATCTCCGCGAGCGCCCCGGCGGTGTCGGGGATCTCCTCGAAGCTGTAGCTGTAGAAGAGGCAGTCGACGGACTCGTCGGCGAAGGGCAGGCACGTGCCGTCGCCGCAGATCCCGTGGACGGACCCGCCCTCGGCCCGTGACCTGTCCCGCACGCGCAGCACGTGCTCGGGGCTCAGGTCGAGGGTCGCGAACGTGGCCTTGGGCCCGAGGCGCCGGTCGAGGGCTGCCGTGTAGTACCCGCCGCCGGTGCCGACCTCGACGCACACGCCGCCGGGTTCCTGGGGCACCCAGCAGACATCACGTTCGGGGTCGTCGTTGCCGAACCTCGTGCGGAAGCCACCGCTGATGAGCTTGAACATCGCTGGCGGTGTCGGCATGGCGGTTCCCTGGATGTCGAGGTCGGGTCTCGTCAGCCGCGGTCAGACGATCGTGTCCTCGTCCTCGGCTCCCGCCACCGTCTGGAACTCGGGCAGGCCGATGACGGCGTCGGACGCGTGCGGTTCGGGCGCGGCGGGCCGCAGGCGCCGGCGACGCTCGCCGTTCGTGCGCAGGCGCAGGCCCCACCACGTCGTGCGCCACATCGCCTCCCAGATGATCTTGCCGCTCATCTTGGACTCGCCGAGACGGCGCTCCACGAAGGTGATCGGCACCTCCTCGATCGGCCATCCCGCCATGAGCGCGGCGAGCGCCATCTCGATCTGGAACGCGTAGCCCGTCGAGCGGATCGCGTCGAGGTCGATGCGTCGCAGGCACTCGGCCGGCCACGCCCGGTAGCCGCCGGTGATGTCGTGGATCTTCACGCCGCAGGCGACACGCACGTACACGTTGCCCATGCGCGAGAGCATCACGCGCTTCTCGTCCCAGCCCTCGGTGCTCGCGCCGGCGACGCCGCGGGAGCCGAGCGCGAGCTTGCCCGTCTGCGCCACCGAGACGAGGCCGGCCATGTCGACCGGGCGGTGCGAACCGTCGCAGTCCATCTGCACGATGACGTCGTAGCCGGCGTCGAGGCCCCAGCGGAAGCCGTCGCGGTACGCGGGGCCGAGGCCACGGGGGCCGCTGCGGCGCAGGAGGTGGATAGCGGGATCCTCGGCGCCGAGCTTCTCGACGATCTCACCGGTTCCGTCGGGGGACTCGTCGTCGACGACGAGGATGTCGGGCGCGAACGGCAGCGCGCGCACCGCTGTGAGGTGCTCGGTGACGTACGCGGCCTCGTTGTAGGTCGGTATCACTACCAGGAGCCGGAGGGGGGCAGGTGTCTCGTTCATGGTGCCTTGTGTCGGGGGCTGCTTCGGGCTTGGGACGTGTTCGTTCGGGCATTGGTGCCGGCTATGCCGACACGGGTTCTCGTCGCTTCTCGATGCGGGCCGCTGCCGGCGCTGGTTCGAGCAGTTCGGTGTCGTCGCCGCGGGCGGCGGCGAAGTGCTGCGCGAAGTACGCAGCGCCGGTGATGAGGACGACGACCACCAGCCCGAGCACATCCCGATAGGTGGTCAGATCCGACAGGAGTCCCACGCTCGTCGGCCAGACCAGGAACGACGACGCGACGACGACCACGGTGAAAGCCGGACGGAACCTCCCCACGCCGCCGGCCGCGAGAAGGGCGAGGCCGACCGGCAGGTACCACGGCCAGATGACGGGGCCGAACGCGATCACGACGAGCATCGCGAGGCCGAGTGCCCGCACCATCCCGAAGCGGTCGCTGCGCAATAGGATCTGGAAGCAGACGAAGCCGGCCACCGCGAGGCCCGCGAGGCGGAACAGGGAGACGACCGTCGACGCGCTGAGCTCGACGCCGACGCTGCGCACCATGTCACCGGAGATGAGACCGAGCAGGGTCGCCGGCGCGAGCGTCGAGGTCACCTTGCCCGTGTTCGAGAGCGCCGTGATCCATCCGAAGCCGATGCCGACCAGGGCGCTCATCGCCGCCACGAGGGTCATACCTATCGCGCTCACGACGCCGGCGCCCACCAGGCGTCTCATCGTCGATTGCCGCGGCCCGACCCAGTCCCAGCCGAGGAACACGAACCCGCAGGCAGCGGGTAGCTTCACCGCTGTCGCGAGCGCAATGAGCATGACGGCGAGCACGCGTTTGTCGCGGCGCGCGGCGGCGATGCCGCATATGAGCAGCCCGAGCATGAGCGCGTCGTTGTGGATGCCTCCCACGAAGTGCAGGAGCACGAGCGGGTTGACGAGGCCCAGCGCGAGGGCCAGCGCGGGATCGGCCCCGTAGGAGCGCGCGATGACGGGGATGCCGACCGCAGCGAGGGTGATGCCGACGAGCATGAGGACGCGGAAGCCCCACACGGCGTTGGCGGCGTTGTGGCCGGTGGCGCTCACGACGGCTTGTGACGACGCGATCGCAACCGGTCCGTACGGTGCCGGCGCGCGGCGCCAGATGGGATCGGCGGCTCGAAGGAACTCGCCCCGCTCGAGGGCGGTCGGGCCGGTCGAGGTCGGATCGACACCCTGGCTCGCCAGCTCACCTTGGGCCGCGTAGCTGTAGACGTCGTTGCTCAGCAACGGCGGCCCGACGAGCAGCGGCACCGACCACAGGATCAGCATCGCGACGACCATCCGGATGCGGCTGCGTTCGGGCCGCGACGCGTCGCGGCTGATGGTCACGAGCCCGATCCACGCGGCGCTGAGGAGACCGGCGCCGAGCAGGAAGAGCAGGAACGCCACGACCGGGGGTCCCGGGTGCGGGATGCCGGGGATGGTGAGACGCCACGAGGGGGCAGCCTTGTGCCAGACCGGCGCCGACGACGAGATCAGGAGGGTGCCCGCGAGGCCCGCCCCGGTGACGAGGCCGAGGCGGCCGCTCGGCGAGCGGTACCACGATCTGCGCGGTGTCGCTGCGGCAGCACCCTCGTCTGCTGTCGAGATCGCGGTGGCGGTTGTCATCGCGTGAACCTCGGGTTGGCCGCCCGGTGCGGGCTGTGCGGACTCGTCGGTCGCTCTCGGCATCTCAGTCGGTACGGCCTTCCGCCCGGGCGCAGCCCGAGGCCGGTTGGTTGCGGGATTCTAGGGGCCACGGGGGGAAGTATCCGGGACCAAACGAGAAAATCGCCTCGAGGGTTCCCGGCACGGAGCCCAGATGATCACAGGGCGAGTGCTTCCAAAAGTTAGCGCGTAGTCCCGGTTCGCACACGAAACTCGCGTCTAGCGCGCGTCGATCACGGACGACCCGAACTCCTCGACCGCCGCGAGGAGCGACGTCCGCGATCGCGCGGGCAGCGTGACGTGCAGCCACGTGACCCCGAGCGATTCGAGCTCGGCGGCCTCGTCCACGACGCGGGCGCGGTCGTATCGACCGGCTTCGATCATGTTGAGGCTCCGGGACACGAAGCAGATGTCGAGCGCGCGGGTGCGGCCGACGGCTTCGGCGTGTTCGCGTGCGTACACGATGCGTTCCGCGAGGTCGTCGACCGACTCGATCGCAGCCGTGCGAGCCGCCCGCGCCACCCCCGCCGGTGTCGGGAACGGCACCCAGCCCTCGGCGGACTCGACCGCCCTGCGGATCGCAGCGCGGCTGTTGCCCCCCACCCAGATCGGCGGCCCGTCCGGTCGCGCCGGCGTCGGCAGCATCACGTTGCCGGCCGCGCGGAACCCGGGGCCCTCCCAGGTGACCACCGATCCGGACCATGCCGCACGTGACGCCGCGATCGCGGCGTCGACCGCAGCGGAGCGGCCCGCGAAGTCGCCCCCGACCGCGTCGAACTCCTTCTCCAGGTATCCGGCTGCGAGGCCGAGGATCAGGCGCCCGCCGCTGAGCGCGTCGAGGCTCGCGGCCGCCTTCGCGAGCATGAACGGGTTGCGGTACCCGGCCACGACCATGGACGTCTGCAGGCGCAGCGTCGACGTCGCGGCGGCTGCGAAGCTCAGCGCGACAAAGGGGTCGAGGGCGTGGTGGCCGCCGTGGCGCAGCCACTTCTCCGGCGGGAACGGGTGCTCGGTGACGAAGCACGAGGCGAAGCCGGCCGCTTCTGCGGCCGCCGCCACCTCGCCCACGGCGGCACCCGACACGAACTCGGCCGGCGCGTCGACACGGTCGGTGGGCAAGCCGAGGGAGAATCGCATAGCGCCCGGACCATACTCCCGGGTCAGCGTTCGAACGGCCCCCGCGGGCCGACCCCAGGAGGCGTGATGACCACAGTGTTCGCGAGCCCTGCCGACCTCGAGGCCGCCGTCGGCGACCACCTCGGTTACAGCGACTGGGTCGAGATCACCCAGGACAGAATCGACCTCTTCGCCGACGCCACAGGCGACCATCAGTGGATCCACACCGACCCCGAGCGGGCGCAGGCGGGGCCGTTCGGGACCACGATCGCGCACGGCTACCTGACGCTGGCGCTCACGAACATGCTCCTGCCCCAGATCGTCCGCGTCGAGAATATCTCGATGGGTGTCAACTACGGGGCCGACAAGGTCAGGTTCCCGGCACCGGTCACGTGCGGGTCACGCGTGCGCGCCGGCGCCGAGCTCGCCGCGGTCGATCCCGTGCCCGGTGGCGTGCAGGCCAAGATCGTCGTCACCGTCGAGATCGACGGCGGCACGAAGCCCGCGTGCGTGGTCGAGTCGCTGTCGCGGTTCCTCACCTGACATCCGCGGACCCGGGGTGCAAGATCTGACGAGGCGTCAGATAGACTGCGGCGCAACGGTTTCCGGCAGAGAGGCGTCCGTGACGGCCGCGACCCCCGCCTCCTCAACCGATATCCCGGCGATCATCTCCGTCGACGACCACGTCCTCGAACCACCGCACGTGTGGACGTCGCGGCTGCCGTCGCGGTACGCCGACGTCTGGCCCCGCGTCGAGCGCAAGCGGGTGTCGAACCTCGCGTTCAACGGCACGACTTACACGTTCGACCTCGACGACGACGGCAAGGAGACCGACTTCTGGGTCTACGAGGACCTGATCGTGCCGCAGCGACGCATCATCGCGGCCGCCGGGTTCGAGGTCGACGAGGTGACGCTCGAACCGATCACCTATGACGAGATGCGGCCCGGCTGCTACGACCCCCGCGCGCGTCTCGCGGACATGGACCTCAACCACTGCGAGGCGTCGCTGTCGTTCCCGACCTTTCCGCGCTTCTGCGGTCAGACGTTCCTCGAGGCCAGGGACCGCGACCTCGCCGGCCTCTGCGTCCGCGCGTACAACGACTGGATGGTCGAGGAGTGGTGCGCCGGCTCCGGCGGCCGCCTCATCCCCCTCTGCATCGTGCCGCTGTGGGACGTGCACGAGGCCGCCGCCGAGGTGTGCCGCAACGCCGAACGCGGCGTCAAGGCCGTGTGCTTCAGCGAGATCCCGCCCCACCTCGGCCTGCCGAGCGTGCACACCGACCACTGGGACCCGTTCTTCGCCGCGTGCGAGGAGACGTCGACGGTGGTCAACATGCACATCGGCTCCTCGTCGAAGATGCCGGCGACGTCGGCGGACGCACCCGCGGCGGTGCAGGCGACGCTGAGCTTCAACAACGCCATGGGCTCGTTGAGCGACTTCCTCTTCTCGGGGGTGCTGGTCCGCTTCCCCGGACTGCGCCTCGCGTACAGCGAGAGCCAGATCGGGTGGATCCCGTACGCGCTCGAGCGTGCAGACGCCGTGTGGCACCAGTTCCAGGGGTGGGGCTACGACCGCGGCCGCGTTCCCGAGCCGCCGTCGACCTACTACTACCGGCAGGTCTTCGGCTGCTTCTTCCGTGACTACTTCGGCGTCGAGGCCCTCCACCGCTGCGGCGAGGACAACGTCACGTTCGAGATCGACTACCCGCACTCGGACTCGACGTGGCCACGCTCGGCCGAGGTCGCGGCGGAGATGACCGCTGACCTCCCGCCCGATGTCGTGTACAAGCTCGTGCGCGGCAACGCCATCAGGATGCTCGGCCTCGACCTCGACTGAGATGCGTGTCAGTTGAGGGCGGGGTCCGCCGGGAAGCTGGCGACCCACGCGAGGCTGCCCGGCTGGCGTCTGAGAACGTCGCCCCACAGGTCCTTGGCGGCGGCGGTGAAGGCATCGCCGTCGCCGGACGGCACCACGAACCAGCCCCCCGCCGCGATCTCGCCTTCGAGCTGGCCTGGCGCCCAGCCCGCGTAACCGGCGAAGAGCCTCATGGCGTCGAGGTGCTCACCGGCGGCGCCGGGCTCGCCGTCGAGATCGACCGTTCCCACGCGTGCGGCGACGTGGTGCCAGCCGTCGAAGGCCGGAGGATCGCCGCCGGCGCGGCTGCGGCCGAGGCAGATCGCCGCCTGCGGCTCGACCGGGCCGCCGTAGAAGAGCACGGCCGGTTCCGACATCTCTTCGGACCAGCGCGGCAACGTCTCGGCGACGGCGACGTCGGTCGGGCGGTTCAGGACGAGGCCGAGCGACCCTCCGGGGGCGTGCTCGAGCACGAGCACGACCGTGCGCGAGAAGTTCGGGTCGAGCGTCGCGGGTGACGCGACCAGCAGGCTGCCCGGGACCACATCGGCCATGCCGCCTTTTCTAGCTGCTGGTCCGGGCGAGCTCGGCGCCGACCGCTTCCATGTCGAGCGCGCTCACCTGCTCGAGGACGTCGTCGAGCGCGTCCTTGGGCAGCACCCCGGAGTGACGGAACACCGCGATCGAGTCGCGCACCACGACGACCGTCGGGATCGAACGGATCTGGAACGCAGCGGCGAGCTCGGGCTCGGCCTCGGTGTCGACCTTGGCGAACACGACGTCGGGGTGAGCAGCGGCTGCCGCCTCGAAGATCGGCGCGAACGCGCGGCACGGCCCGCACCACTCGGCCCAGAAGTCGAGGACGACGGTGTCGTTGTCGGCGATGGTGTCCGCGAACTGGTCCGCGCTGAGGTGGACGACGCTCATGTCTCTCCCGGTGGTTGGGGTTCAAGGTAGCGCGATACCCCGCAGGGTATCGGTCTCGTGGATGTGAACACGGCTCGCGGCGCGAACATTCCGGGCGTTCGCGCTCGCTCTGGGGGACAATGGCGGGTGTCCGCACGTCTCCTGCGAGAAGCACCTGTGACCGACACGATCGTGCCCACCGTCCACTGGCACCGCATCGAGGACGGACGCGTGCAGTGCGACCTCTGCCCGCGGGCGTGCAAGCTGCGCGAGGGCCAGCGCGGGCTGTGCTTCGTGCGTGAACGCCGCGACGGCGCGATCGTGCTCACCACCTACGGCCGCTCTTCGGGGTTCTGCGTCGACCCGATCGAGAAGAAGCCCCTCAACCACTTCCTGCCGGGCTCGCCGGTGCTCAGCTTCGGCACGGCCGGATGCAACCTCGCATGCCGCTTCTGCCAGAACTGGGACATCTCCAAGTCCAAGGAGACCGACACCCTCGCCGACGCGGCAGCGCCCGCGGTGATCGCCGACGCGGCGCTGGCGCTCGGGTGCCGCTCTGTGGCGTTCACCTACAACGACCCCGTGATCTTCATGGAGTACGCCGTCGACGTCGCCGACGCGTGCCGCGAGCGCGGCATCCGCGCCGTCGCCGTGACGGCCGGCTACATCTGCGACGCGCCGCGTGCCGAGATGTTCGCCCACCTCGATGCCGCCAACGTCGACCTCAAGTCGTTCTCGGAGGAGACGTACCACCACGTCTCGGGTGCCCACCTGCAGCCGGTCCTCGACACCCTCGAGTACCTGCACCACGAGACCGACGTCTGGTTCGAGATCACGAACCTGCTCATCCCCGGCTTGAACGACTCGGCGGCCGAGGTCGACGCGATGACGCGCTGGGTCGTGGAGCACCTCGGACGCGACGTGCCGATGCACTTCACGGCCTTCCACCCCGACTACAAGATGCTCGACGTGTCGCCGACACCGCCGGACACGCTGGCACGCGCACGTGAGATCGCCCTCACCAACGGGGTCCGCCACGCCTACACCGGCAACGTCCACGACCGCGCCGGCGGCGCGACGTACTGCTCCGGCTGCGGCGAGGTGGCCATCGAGCGCGATTGGTACGAGCTCGGCGCGTACGACCTCGATGCGGACGGGGCCTGCCTCCGGTGCGGGACGCAGATGCCGGGCGTCTTCGACGGCCCGCCCGGTACCTGGGGGCCACGGCGCCGTCCGGTTCGCCTCGCGGACTTCGGCCGCCCCGGCGTGGCGGTCGGACCGTGAGCTCGCGGCCTGCCGCCGT
>JAIBAC010000009.1 GCA_019695375.1 Acidimicrobiia bacterium | reverse complement strand
CGGCATCGGGCGCCTCGTGTTCGGCAGGCGCTCTGGTGGGAATCATTCCCGAGGACGTTTCAGCTGAAACGCCGCTGCCGGAGTGTGGAGCCGAGCAGAATCGAACTGCCGACCTCTTGCATGCCATGCAAGCGCTCTACCAACTGAGCTACGGCCCCGTGGAAGGGGGAGTGTAGCCCACGGGTCAGGCCGCCCCCGAGGGGGCCCCAAGGGTCATGCCATGTCGAGGGAGCCGTCGGGGTGGAAGCCGACGAAGGGGTTGTGGGCGACCTCCCACGGGTGGCCGTCGGGGTCGGCGAAGTAGCCGCGGTAGCCGCCCCAGTCGACCTTCTCGGCGGGGCGCAGGAGTGTCGCACCGGCATCGATTGCGGCGGCCATCGCGGCGTCGACCTCGGCCTCCGACGCGACGTTGATCGCGAGCGTGACGCCACCGAAGGGCGCGCGGGGCTCGGCGGGGAGTGCCGCGTCGTCGGCGAGGAGTCCGTGCGGGTACAGCCCGAGGACGGAGTCGGCGGTCGTGAACCACACGATCTGCCCGGTCGACGACGCCGCCCGTTCCCAGCCGAGCCTCTCATAGAACGCAGCCGACTCACCCAGGTCGTCGACGCCGAGCGTCACGATGCTGATTCTCTGGGGTACTGCGCGAGCCACTGGGTCAGTCTGGCACACCACGTCGTGTGCCGGGGCTCAGCGAAGCCCTTGCGCGACGGCGGGGAGGACGTCGGGTTCGAACTCGAACTCCTCAGGCAGCACGGGCTTGCCGAAGAGCCAGCCCTGGCCGCTGTCGCAGCCGGCCGCGACGAGGAAGTCCCACTGGCGCTCGGTCTCGACACCTTCGGCTACGACTGAGACGCGCTTGTGGTCACCGAGGGCGATCACCATGTGGGTGATGAACTCCGCGTCAGGGTCGCCGGGGAGCGCACGGATGAAGTCGCGGTCGAGCTTGACCGCGTCGAAGGGCAGATTGGCGAGATAGGACAGCGACGAGTACCCGGTGCCGAAGTCGTCGACGGAGACCTGCAGACCCAGCTCGCGCAGCCGCGTCAGCAGGTCGATCGCGAGCTTGCTGTTGTCCATCACCGCCGTCTCGGTCACCTCGAGCTCGATCAGGTGAGGGTCGACGCCGGTCTCGTCGAGGATGTCGACGACGAGGTCGTAGAAGTCCTCGCGTGTGAGCTGCACGGGCGAGATGTTGACCGAGACCGAAATCGGCTCCTCGCCGCGTGAAGCCGACCGCACGGCCCACACAGCCGCCTGGTGGAACGCCTCGCGCAGGATCCACGGCCCGAGGAGGTCCATGAACCCCGACGCCTCGGCGACCGGGATGAAGTCCATCGGCGAGATCAGGCCGAGCTCGGGATGGGTCCAGCGGATGAGCGCTTCGGCACCGTAGATCTCACGCGTCGCGAGGCGCACCTTGGGCTGGTAGACGAGGAAGAACTGGTGCTCCGAGAGCGCCTTGCGCAGGTCGGCCTCGATGCGTGCCGCCCGGATCGAGTCCTCGACGAGGCCGGGCGTGTACTGGGCAACGCTGTTCCAGCGGCTCAGGCGTGCATGGTGGAGGGCTGCGTCGGCGCTCTTCATGAGGACGCGGATGTCCTCCTCGCTTGTGGCGCTCGCGACGGCGTACCCGGCGCGGAACCCGAGGAAGCGCTGCTCGCCGTCGACGTCGACGGGTTGAGCGAAGCCGTCGAAGACCTTCTGGATCGTGCGCTCGGCGGCCGTCTGGCCGTCGCAGTCGCCGTCGCCGGCGACGAGGAGCATGAACTCGTCACCGCCGCTACGGGCCACGAGCCGGCAGTGCTCGTCGACGAGATCACCGAGGCGGTCGGCGACGGCGCGCAGCACGGCGTCGCCGTAGGCATGACCGGCGCTGTCGTTGAAGGCCTTGAACCGTGCGATGTCGATCGAGACCACGGCGGTGTCGTCATGGATGGTGCCGGCGGCGGTCGCCGCCACCTCCGCCAGTGCCTCGGAGTCCACGTCGCCGGGGGTGTCGAGCCCGTGAGCCACGATCTCGCCGGCGCGTCGCTCGAACTCCTGGCGGTTCGCGAGGCCTGTGAGCGCGTCAGTGCGGCGCTGGGCGTCGATCGTCTGGTGCGCCGTCTCCACCTCCTCGTGGAGGCGTTTGTGCGTGCGAACGAGCACGAAGTCGACGAGGACCACCATGACCACGGACGCGTACTCGAAGATCGTGAGGCCGCGGTAGGCGCCGATCGAGACGAGCACGTCGTTGAGGCCCGAGAGCGTGTATACACCCAAGGCCGCGAGCAGGATCCACGAGTCGAGCGGGGCCCGATTGCGCCAGGTGCTCAGCACATCGCGGAAGAGCACGATCAGGACGGTGATGATCACCGGGAAGTAGAGGTAGAACAGCGGCCCGTTGTCGGGTGCGTACCACGTGTGTCCGAACGGGCTGTAGACGATGTGGTTGGTCTCGGCGACGACCGATCCCGGCAGCACGAGGGTGCAGAACGCCCCCGTTATGCACGCAGTCCACGCCGCCGCCCGGAACAGACGCGAGTGACGGCGGCCGGTCAGTTCGGACACGCACTCGGCTACGAACGCCGCGATGAGGAACGCCGCCGCGACGTTGAGCCGGGCGCCGATCAGTGACGACTGCGGTGTCGGCGCCTTGTACTGCCACCACTGGCCGACCACATACAGCAGCGAACAGGCCGCCCAGCCCGAGAAGACCAGGAAGGCACGGTCGCGTCGCCTGCTGAGCCACACCAGCAGCGACTGGATGCAGAGGTAGGCCGCGACACCGGCAAGGGCGAGCAGGATGTTGCCGAATGCCGGGTTCGACAGCGATGCTGGGGCTTGAACCATTGCGTTGTGCTCTTGCGAATAAAACGCGCCTAGGCGTTCTTATCGACAGCACAACGCCGGGTTTTACGGATTGGTCGGAATTTGTCGACTCACACCGCGACATCCGAAGAGATGTCGACGGCCTGGTGCGCGGTCTCGGTCAGGTCGATCTCGACGTCGGCGCCACCGCACGCTCGCCATGCCTCCGCCCAGCTCGTGACGGCGTGGTCGAGCTGCGCCTCGGTGTGGTCCGACATCAGCTGGAACCGGAACCGTGCGGTCCCGAGCTTGACTGCTGGGAACTCGACGAGGTTCACGGCGACCCCGCGGTTCATCAGTTCGGTGCCCATACGGGCCGCGAGGGCGACGTCGGATACCGAGATGGGCACGAACGGGCCCGGCTCGCCGAGGCAGTCGACACCGTGAGCCATCATCCCTGCCCGGAAGTGGAGGCTGTTGCGCAACAGCCGCTCACGGCGCCGCTCGCCCTCCTCGGATCGCACGATGAGCATCGATTCGCGCGCGGCAGCGAGGCCAGGTGGCGTCGGGGCGTTCGAGAACATGTAGGTGCTCGCGAACACGCGGATGTGGTGTTCCACCGCCGGCGAGTGGGACGCGACGAATCCGCCGATGTGGGAGAACGTCTTCGAGAAGCTCCCGCACTGGAGGTCGACCTTGCCCGTCATGCCCTGGACCCCGAGGTTGCCGGTCCCGCCCGGGCCGACGGCGCCGAGATCTTGAGCGGAGTCGACGAGGAGCGTGGCACCGTACTCGTGACAGACGTCTTGAAGCGCCGCGAGATCGGGATAGTCGGCGTCGAGGGAGAAGAGGCTCTCCGTCACGACGAGGATGCCGTTTGCGGTGTCTGACGACCGGATCTCACTCAAGGTCGAGCGGACATTCTCGAGGTTGTTGTGCCGGAAGCCATGAAGCTTCTGAGTGCTGGCATACAGGCCGGTCTGGAGTGAGGCGTGACTCAGGCGATCGAATACAACATGGTCATACGGTCGCACAAGGGCCTGAATAGCCCCAAAACCCGCCGCCCAACCAGTTGGAAACAGGACAATGTGGGGCAATCCGGTCAGCTCGCTGAGGAGGCCGCACACGTCGTCGGTCAGTGTCGAGTTGCCCTGCCAGAACGGGGCCGAGGCGCTGTGTGGCCCGTACTGGCGAACGGCTTCGATCGTGGCGTCGATGACCTGAGGATGCCGGGAGAGGCTCAGGTAGTCCTGGAAGCCGAAGGACGTGACCGTTGCCCGGTGGCCGTTCTGGCCGAAGGTGGCCTCCGGTCCGACAGCGCCTCTGGTCGTACGTTCGTACGGCCAGACTGCGTGTGAATTTCGGGCACCACGCCAGTTCGCCATTCCTCCGAGACGCTCCAGCAAGTCGGGGCCCTCGGGGGCGAGGAAGGTGGCGGCATTGTTGGCAAAGATCTCATCGACGGTCTCGTACACGCGTCAACCCCTGGTTCGCGTGTTCGGTGACCCCGTCCTTGGGTTGGCCTCCTACTCTGCTGCCCGCAACTGGTTCTACACGCGATCACTGACTCCTGCTAGTGAAGTTTCGCGATATGTGAGTCGGTGGTGCGCTCCGGGAGCTGAGGTCGAAATCGCGCCTTGGCTACCCTCGCCCCATGTCCGACTACGACCCGCAGGTGATCGAGCCCAAGTGGCAGGAGCGCTGGCTCGCCGACGGCACGTACGAGATCGACAACGACGATCCGCGCCCGCCGTTCTACGTGCTGTGCATGTACCCCTACCCCTCGGGCGCGGCGCACATGGGCCATGTGCGCAACTACACCTTCGGCGACCTGATCACGCGCTACCGGACCATGGGCGGGTACGGCGTGCTCTCACCCATGGGCTTCGACAGCTTCGGTTTGCCGGCCGAGAACGCGGCGATCAAGACGGGTGAGCACCCCCGCACCTTCACCGATGCCCGCATCGAGGAACTGCGCAGCTCGATCCGCCGCATCGGTGCCGTCTACGACTGGCGTCGCGAGGTACACAGCCACGATCCCGAGTACATCCGGTGGACCCAGTGGATCTTCCTGAAGTTCCTCGACGCCGGCCTCGCGTACCGCAAGGAGGCGCCCGTCAACTGGTGTCCCGGATGCCAGACGGTGCTCGCGAACGAGCAAGTGCTCGCTGACGGCACCTGCGAGCGCAGCGGCGACGTCGTCGAGAAGCGCGACCTCGAGCAGTGGTTCTTCCGCACGACCGTCTACGCCGACCAACTCCTCGACGACCTCGACCCGCTCGAGTGGCCCGAGCGGGTCAAGGTCATGCAGCGCAACTGGATCGGACGGTCCGAGGGCGCCGAGTTCGACATGAACGTCGTCGACGCCGACGGCCGTGCGTTCGGAGGCGACCCCGACCTCGTCCTGCGCGTCTTCACCACGCGGCCGGACACGAGCTTCGGCATGACCTACACGGTCGTGGCGCCCGAGCACCCCCTGGTCGAGCGCATCACGTCGCCGGAGCGCCGTGGCGAGGTCGACGCGTTCGTGGCGATGGTCCGCTCCGAGTCCGAGGTCGAACGCCAGTCCACGGACGCGCCGCTCGACAAGCGGGGTGTGTTCACGGGTTCGTACGCCCTGAACCCCTTCACCAACGAACCCGTGCCGGTCTACCTCGCCGACTACGTCCTCATGGGCTACGGCACCGGCGCCGTGATGGCGGTCCCGGGCGAGGACCAGCGCGACTGGGACTTCGCCGCCGCGCACGGCCTGCCCATCATCGAGACGGTGCAACGGCCGGCCGGCTGGACGGGAGAGGCGTACACCGACGACGGCCCCCACGTGAACTCGGGATTCCTCGACGGCATGACCAAGGACATCGCGATCGCGGCGGCCATCGACTGGCTCGAGGTCCAGGGCCACGGGGAGCGCAAGGTCAACTACCGCCTCCGCGACTGGCTCCTGAGCCGGCAGCGCTTCTGGGGCTGTCCCATCCCAGTTGTCTACTGCGAATCGTGCGGGATCCTCCCGGTGCCCGAGGCCGATCTGCCCGTTCTCGCACCCGACGAGGTCGAGTTCCGCCCGACGGGTGAGTCTCCGCTGCGTGAGCACGAGGGATTCCTCCACACCACGTGCCCGTCCTGTGGCGGACCCGCGAGACGCGAGACCGACACGATGGACACCTTCGTCGATTCCTCGTGGTACTTCCTGCGCTTCTGCGATCCGGCCAACGACGAGCTGCCCTTCGGCATCGACGCCGTCAGCCGGTGGATGCCCGTGGACCAGTACATCGGCGGTGTGGAGCACGCGATCCTGCACCTCATGTACGCGCGCTTCTTCACGAAGGCGCTCAGTGACCTCGGCGCCGTCCCCGCCGATCTGCGCGAGCCGTTCTCGCGCCTGTTCACCCAGGGGATGATCCGCCTCGGGGGCGCCAAGATGTCCAAGTCGCGGGGCAACCTCGTGACCCCCGAGCACTACATCGAATCCGTCGGCGCCGACTCGCTGCGCCTCTTCCACCTCTTCGTCGGCCCACCCCAGGACGATGTCGACTGGGACGACAAGGGCATCGAGGGCTGCCACCGGTTCCTCGCACGGCTGTGGCGCATGGCGCGTGGCGAGGTCGGCACGATCGTCGACCGCGAGCCGGATGCGGCCGACGGCGCCGCCGAGGCCGCTGCCCACCGTCTCGTGAAGAAGGTCACCGGCGATTTCGAGCGCTGGTCCTACAACACCGCTGTTGCCGCCTGCATGGAGAACCTCAACGAGCTCTACCGGTACGCGCAGTCGGAAGCGGGAGCGCGTCGCGGGAGCCTCGACGTCGCGGTCGACTTCCTGCTGCTGCTGACCGCGCCGATGGTGCCGCACCTGAGCGCAGAGCTGTGGGAGCAGCGCCACGGCACCCACGTGCACGAGCAGTCCTGGCCCGTCGCCGACGAGGCGATGCTCTCGGCGGAGACGGTGACGATGGTGATCCAGGTGTCGGGCAAGGTGCGTGACCGCGTGGAGGTCGCCCCCGACATCTCCGAAGACGACGCGGTGGCGCTCGCGATGGCTTCGGATGCTGTGCGCTCGCACCTCGGCGACGGCGAGGCACGCCGCGTGGTGGCACGGCCGCCCAAGCTCGTCAACGTCGTGCCCTGACGGCACGGATGCAGGTCCGGATGCGGGGGATTTGTCCACCCCCGCGCCCAGGCTCCACAATTTCCGGCCATGGCCGCCGCCTTCTTCGTCCTCGAACGTGCCGTCAGCGGCACGCCTGCGACGAGAGCGCTCGGGCGCGCGGCGCTGTCGCACGGACTCGTGCCGCGCAGCCGCGTCCTGCGCAGATCATGGAGTGGCGTAGAAGGGCACGACCCGTTCCGCACGAACCTCCTCGATGCGTTCGCAGGCACCCGGTCCGCGGACCTCGATGCGCTCGGACCCGAGATCGTGGGGCCCGTCGTCGTCGGCGTCCACTCCGGTGCCTACTCGCGCCTGAGAGCGCACGCGGCCGACGGGATCGACACGTACCTTCTCTCGGCGGTGCCTCAGACCGTCGTCGATCGGGTCGCGGCGGCGCTCGGAATGACCGGCGCGATCGGCACCCCGCTCGAGGTCGGCAGCGACGGACGTTTCACCGGGCGCCTGACCGGCCCGTTCTGCAGCGGTGACGGCCGCATCGAGGCCGTGCAGAAGCTCGCTGCACGCGAGGGCCACGACCTCGCCGACTGCTGGGCGTACGCTTCGTCCGCCGACGACCTCCCCCTGCTCGGCAGCGTCGGGCACCCGGTCGCGGTGAACCCGGACCGGTCCCTGGCCGCCGACGCCGAGGCCGCCGGGTGGGCCACGCTGCGGTTCGTGCCCCGTCACCACCTGCGTGTCACCGCCGCGGCCGGCGCTGCAGCAGGCGCGATGGCGGTGGCGGCGGCAGCAGTTCTCTGGCTCTCGCGCCGTCCGGCGGCGTGAGGTCCATACGCCAGGTAGAGGTCCCCGCAGCGGTCCGCGAGTTCGCGGACGCGATGCCCGCCGGCGGCGAGCCCGCAGCGCTCACTGATGCACGCGCGATCGTGCGGTCGGCGATCGCGTCGAGGCCCTCCATCTACGTGTGCGGAGGCTGGGCGCGCGTTCTGGTCGCTCCGGGGGCGTCGGCGTGGACCCTGGGACGCAGGATCCTCGTGCGCGCGAGCCAGTGGGGGCGGGAGGGCACGGACCTGCTGGTCGCGCACGAGCTCGTGCACGTCACCCAGTGGGTCGAGCGCGGCCGCCTGTCGTTCCTGGCGTCGTACCTGGGCGCCTACCTGCGCTCGCGGCTGCGGGGCCGCGGCCATTGGGCGGCCTACCGCGAGATCCCCGCCGAGGTCGCCGCGTACGAGATCGAGGCTGTCGTGGAGCCGTACCTCTAGCCGCGCGCCGGTCGATTCCGTCGTACCGCCGTGCTACAAAGGACGGCGGTACGTCGCTGCGGCGATGCGCCACCTGCTGAGACTTCCCTCCTTCCCCTTCTTCCCCGCGGCTTCCCCGCGCCAGCGAAGTCGATCGTCAAGGAGGGGTCCGGTGGTCGCGACTCCGACCAGCTCGAGCATCGAAGACATCCGCGCACGGCTCGGCCCGCGGGATGCGAACCGGCGTGGGCACGGCGGTCGCAGACCCGGCGGAGACCGCATCCTGCTCGTGGCCCTCGCCGTCCTCGGCATCGGCGTGGTTGCCTTCTCACTCATCCGCGGCGGAGACGGCCCGGCCCGGAGCTCCGGTACCGTCGACGTCAGCCACGAGGCGCCTGGCGGGGCCGAGGCGGGCGAGCCCGCGGGCGCGGATGGCGACGATCCGCCCGCCTCCGCCGCGGCCGGCGCCGAGGTGCCGGCCAAGGCGATACGCGTGCACGTCGCCGGAGCCGTCGCCAGCCCGGGCGTCTACACGCTCGCAAGCGGGGCGATCTGCGACGAGGCCATCGCGGCGGCAGGAGGCGCCCTCGTCGAGGCCGACCTCGGGCGCGTCAACCTCGCAGGGAAGCTGGCGGACGGCCAGCAGCTCTACGTCCCGCGGGTGGGGGAGGCGGTGCCCGACACTGCGACCGCAAGCGGTGATTCCGGCGCGGCAGGGGCTGAACCGGGGGCTGCGGCGCCGGTCAACATCAACACGGCGGGTGTCGCCGCGCTCGACGAACTGCCGGGAATCGGCGCCTCCACCGCCCAGAAGATCGTCGACTACCGCACCAAGCACGGGCCGTTCGCGGACGTGCGTCAGCTGCTCGACGTGCCCGGCATCGGCGAGGGGAAGCTCGCTGCACTCGAAGGGCTGGTCACGACATGAAGGCCACGGGGCCTGCGCCACCCGTCGCGAGGCGCCGGGGACCGGACCCGCTCTCGTGGATGTCGCCGTTGCAAGCGCAGCACTGGCTGTCCCCGATCGTGGTGGCGCTCGTGGGTGCCTGCGCCGGGTGCTGGCTGGCGGCCTCCGTGTCCGTCGCGGTCCCCGTGGCTGTGGCTGTCTCAGTCGGTGCCGTTGCCGCGACGTTCGGTCGCGGTGGCGGACGGCTGCGGGTGTTGGTCGTGTGGATAGTCCTCGGTTTCGGCCTCGCCGCGATCGCCCATGGGCGTGTCAGTGCGGCTGCTCCGGCTGCGGCGACCGCGGTCGAGATCGAAGGGATCGTGGGCTCCGATCTCGCGAACGGAGCCCAAGTTGTGCGCGTGCCACAGGGGCGCGTGCGCGTCGTCGGGCTGCAGGCACCGATACCGCTCGGAGCGCGGGTGTCGGTGCGCGGCACTGCGCGCCCTCCACCCGATGACCCGGTGATCGCGCGGCGCCTGCACTACCGGCGTGTCGCGGCCGACGTGACCGGCGCTCAGGTCGTGCTGCTCAGGGATCCGCCTGTGCTGCTCGCCGCCGCCAACGCGGTGCGCAACCGCCTGCACAACAACGCCACCGAGGCCCTCGGGGACGAGCGCGGCGGAGTGCTGCTCGGCCTCCTCGACGGTGACGACTCGTCGCTGCCTGAGGAGACCGTCGAGGAGTTCCGCCGCGGGGGCCTGTCCCACCTGCTCGTGGTGTCGGGATCGAACCTCGGGTTCGTCCTCGGTGCGGCCGCATTCGTCCTCGGGCGGCTGCCGTTGAGCAGACGCGCACGGCTGCTCGTGGCCGCATTGCTCGTGGTCTTCTACGTGCTCGTGACGCGGGCGGAGCCATCGGTGATGCGCGCGGCAGCCATGTTCGGGACCGCGCTGGCCGTCGCGTGGTTCGGGGAGCTGCGTGACCCGGTGCGGGTCTTCGCAGCGGCGGTGCTCGCCCTCGTCGTGTGCGACCCGTTCCTCGCGGCATCGGCCGGGTTCCAGCTCAGTGTTGCAGCCACCGCAGGGATCCTCGGACTCGCAGGCCCGCTGGCGGCGCGTCTCGCGCGACTGCGGGTGCCGAGGCCCGTTGCGGCAGCGGTCGCGGTGAGCACTGCTGCGCAGGTGGCCGTCGCCCCGGTCCTCATCTGGCAGTTCGGGCGCATCTCGGCGGTGGGTCTCGTAGCCAACCTCGTCGCTGTGCCGCTTGCCGGAGGCCTCACGGTGGCCGGTGCCGCAGCCGCGGTGCTGACGTGGTGGTGGCCTGCGGTGTTCGCCGTCCTCGGGCCGCCGGTCGGCGTCCTGGTCGGGATCGGCTCGCTGGCCGCCCGCATGCCCGGTGCCGACATGGAGGTGCCGCGGGCAGCGCTGCCGGCCGCCGCGATCGCGGTCGCGTTCTGTCTTGTGGTCCTCCGGCTGCGCGCACGGGCCCGTGCCGGCCGCGTCCTGGTCGCTGCCGGTGCCGCCGTCGTGCTGGGCGTCTCAGCCGTGGTCTGGGGTGCGAGCACCGCGTCGCCCTGCGCAGGCATGGCCTTCGTCGACGTCGGTCAGGGCGACGCCACCCTCCTCGTCGGCCGCGACGGCGCGTCGATGCTCGTCGACACCGGCCGTGACCCGGCACGCCTCGACCGTGGCTTGCGCTCCCTCGGCGAACGGGACCTTGATGTGCTCGTGCTCACCCACGGTGACTCCGACCACGTAGCAGCCGTCGAGTCCGTGCTGCAGCGGCACAGGCCGGCACTCGTCGTCGAGCCGGAAGGGATCACGTGGCCGTCCGGCACGAGCCGTGATGCGCAGCGCAGCATCGAGGTCTCTGGTGTGGTGGTACGCACGGTCAGCAGCGGCGACGTCGTCACCGCCGGTGACATCCGCCTCCGCGTTCTCCATCCCGACGGCGCCACCACCGTCCGCGAGGCGAACGACGTCGCGGTGGTCGCCGTCGCGGAAGTGGCCGGGCTGCGCGTGCTGCTACCGTCGGACGCGTCGGCCGCGGTGCAACGCCGCGTTCTCGGACGCGTCGGCGACGTCGACGTGGCCAAGGTCCCCCACCACGGCAGCCGCGACCAGGAGGCTGCCCTCGCCGCGGAGGCGCACGCCGAGATCGCGGTGGTGCCTGTCGGTCCCAACTCCTACGGCCATCCGACGAAGCAGGCACTCGACATCTACCGCCTGCCCGGAGCCAGCGAGTACCGCACCGACGAGTCGGGGACGGTGCAGGTGTGTGCAGATGGGCCTCAGGGTGAGGTCGACGTGAGAACCTCGCGCTGAAGCCCGCAGCGATCCCTGGAGCCCGGGGACGCATGGAGGAGGCGCGCTACGCTGCCGAGCCGTGCCCGACACCGCCTGCGCCCGCCCTCCGATCGAGCCCGTCGACATCGAGGGCGCGACGGTTGCGATGGGGACGCACCGCTTCTCGATCGGGACGCGTGCTCTCGTCATGGGGATCCTCAACCGCACCCCCGACTCCTTCTTCGACGCCGGTCGCTATTGGGCCATGGACGACTCACTACGGCGCGTCGCCGAGATCGTCGGCCAGGGCGCCGACATCGTCGACATCGGCGGCGTCAAGGCGGGGCCGGGAGACTTCGTCGGGACCGAGGAGGAGCTCGATCGCGTGCTGCCTGCCGTCGAGGCCGTCGCCGATCGCTTCGAGGTGCCGATCAGCATCGACACCTGGCGGGCGCAGGTCGCGGATGCCGCGATCGGCGCGGGTGCCTCGCTCATCAACGACATCAGCGGGCTCATGGACCCCGATATGGTCCCTGTGGCGGCACGCACGGGTGCGGGCGTGGTGGTGTGCCACATCCAGGGCAGGCCCCGCGTCGCGAACCCCGACCCGCAGTACGACGACCTGCGCGGCGAGGTCGTGGGCTATATGACCGAACGCGTCGGCAGGTGCCGCGAGGCAGGGATCGCCGACGAGCGCGTCGTGCTCGACCACGGCCTCGACCTCGGCAAGAACCCCCAACAGTCCCTCGAGCTTCTCGCGCACACCCGCGACCTGACCGACATGGGCCTTCCCGTGCTGCTCTCGGCGTCAAACAAGCCGTTCCTGGGCGCCTTGCTCGACCGTCCCGTCGACGCCCGCAACCCCGCGTCGCTCGCCACCGCCGCGTACGCCTACTGCCAGGGGGCGCGCATACTGCGAGTCCACGACGTGATCGGCACGGTTCGCGTGCGGCGTGTGCTCGAGGCGATCCTCGAGGCGTGGACTGCCCGCAGCACGGAGTCCAGCGAGCGGTGAGCGCGGGGTCCACCGTCGTGTTGGTGACCGGCACCGACCAGTTCAGGGTCGTGGACCGCTTCGGCGCCGAGCGCGACGAGCTCAGCGGTGGGCTCGACCTCGTCGCCGGGGTCGACGACTTCGAGGGGGGAGACGTCGAGACGGTGGCCCGCGCGCTCGACGCCGCGCGGACTCCCGCGATGTTCGGCAGCGACCGCCTCGTCACGTTGCGCCACGGCGTGAACGAGGACACCATCCCGCTTCTAGCGGCCTTCTGCGCCGAGGCCGACGAGGCCGCCACGCTCCTGCTGCTGCACGTGCGCAGTGGGCGCCCGTCGAAGGCCTACAAGGACCTCGAGGCTGCGATCCGCGAGGCCGGCGGTGTGGTGCACGAGGAGTCGGCTCCTCCGGCGCGGACCGCCGACCTCGCCGCGTACGTCACCGATGCCGTGGCCGCGCACGGCGCCGGCCTCGATCGCCGCGCTGCCACCTATCTGGCGGAGCACCTAGGTCCCGATGCCGGTGCGATCGAGGCGATCGCGGCCCAGCTCGGCGCCGCCCACCCCGGCGGTGGGACTCTCGGGGTGGACGAGGTGTCGGAGCTCGTGGCGGGGCCGGCCCTTGCGAAGACGTGGGACCTCACCGACGCGATCGACGCCGGAGACATCGCGGCCGCGCTGCGCACACTCGACGGTCTGCTCGTGGAGATGCACCCGATGCAGGTGCACGCCGCGGTCGTGAACCACGTACGCCGGCTCGCGGCGGCTGCGGAGCTGGCGCCCGCGTCGGCGAAGGAGGTCGAGGCCGAGCTGGGCATCAAGGGCTATCCGGCACGCAAGGTCTTCGAGAAGGTGCGGCGCGTGCCGCCGCGCGCTTTCGTCGCCGCCCACCGCGTTGCCGCGCGAGCCGACGTCGCGATGCGTGGAGGCGCCGGGCTCGAGCCGCGCACCGTCCTCGAGACCCTGGTCGTACGCCTCGGCATGGTCCTCGGCGGCGGCGCCGGCCGGCGCCGCTAGCGCCCCCAGACGTGGGGACGTAGAACGCGCTGTGACGCCGTTTGGCGTCCCCACGTCGAGGGTTGGCCGTGACGTGGGGACGTAGAACGCGCTGTGACGCCGTTTGGCGTCCCCACGTCGAGGGTTGGCCGTGACGTGGGGACGTAGAACGCGCTGTGACGCCGTTTGGCGTCCCCACGTCGGTGGGTCAGGCGTCGGCGGCGGTGTTGACGCGCTTGGCGAGGCGGGACTGGCGGCGGGCGACGGTCGACTTGTGCAGCACGCCCTTGCGGCCGGCGACGCCGATCTTCTTCTGCGCGTCACGGGCCCGCTCGGAGATAGCGTCGGCGTCTCCTTCTGCGATCGCCTCGTCGAGGCGGCGCATGGCGGTCTTGATCTCGGACCGGATCGACTTGTTGCGCATGCGAGCCGCCTCGCTCTGGCGGTTGCGCTTCTTCTGCTGCTTGATGTTGGCCACGTTTGGAGAGCTTTCTGCGCCTCAGCGACGGGCGGGCACGTCTGATCGTGTCGACGCCCGGACAACCGCGACAACCTAGCAGCGCCCCCCTAGGGCCGGGAAGCCTGTGCCTGGCGTCGGGCGTCGCGAGCGGCCACGGCCCCGATGCGCACCAGGTCCCCATGAAGCTCACTGGCGCGGTCGACGTGGGAGGGGACGAACATGGCGTAGAGCCGGATCAGCACAGCCGGGGCCCTCACGGCGTGGAACTCCTGCGTGATGCGCGTGCCCCCCTCCACGTCCTCGAAGCTGAACCTCCACTCGGTGCTGTCGGGGAAGAGCCGCTCCGGGACGGTCCGCCACATCAGGGTGCGAGGCTCGTCCACCTCGACGAACTCGTTGTACCGGCTCCAGCTCCACGCGCCGGCCTTGTTCGCACCGCGGAAGCGGGCTCCGGGGATCGCCCTGCCGGCGCCGTCAACCCACTCCACGACGCGGCACTCGCGGCTCCACTCGCCGGTCCGAGTGACGTCGGCGATGACCGCCCACACCGACTCGACGGGAGCGGGGACGACGACTTCGACGTGGCCGCTCAGACCGACCTTCCGCGGTCCCCGCGCCGCAGAACCGTAGGGGCGCGGCGTCGCCTGCGGATCGGCGGGTCCCCAGCACCGCGTCGCGTAGCGCCGGTACCTGCGTGCGAAACCGTGCACGAGGACGAACCGCGGGATTGCGGGGACCTGGTGCACGACCACCTGGTACCGCCCCGGGTCGAGCCCGTCGAGGAGCCAGTGGCCCTCGAAGCCGAGCTCGGCCATGGACTTGGGCGCCACGTAGTACTCCTCGTCGATGGCCTTCCACTCGGCGTCGCTGATCGACACCGACACGATCGGCAGCACCTCGGCCTCCTCGCGGTCGAGGTGGGGGAGCAGCGCGTCGGTGAGGTTCTCGAGTGCGCTGAGCAGCGCCGCACGAGCACCGGACGAGTCGGTGTTGCCGTATGCGCGGGCCGCGTCCGCGCACGCCGCCACCAGCGGTGCGATGTGCTCGTGGTCGGCCTCCATGTCATCGAGCAGAGCTGCAGCCGCCGGCTCGCGCTCACGTACGAGCGGCCACAGTCCGGCATCCTCGCCGTGGTGGTGGGCTTCGAGGAAGCCCATGAGCCAGACGACGTGGCTGCCCAACGCCGCGCGCCGGTCGCCCTCGGGGTACGGCGCCGCCGACAGGGCGGCCGTCGCCCGCGACAGGTCGCGCCGCAAGGCGTCGTGGACGATGCCCATCATCCGCAGGTCGGCCGGGGTGGTGGGTGTTGCCTTCATCGGGATACCTCTCCTCGGGCCGGCAGCAGCCGGTCGATCGTGTCCGTGAGCCATTCCTCGTACTCCTCCTCGCTCCACCCGGCCGTGCCCACGAGCAACTGGTAGACCTCCATGCTCAGCACGGCCCAGAGCCCGTCGCGCTCGGTCTCGGTCACGGGCCGCCCGGCCACGAGCGCGGCGCCTTGGTCGACGTTCGTGCGGCGCCGCTGCTCCGCCTCGCGCAGCTCCTGGCCGAGGCCGGCGTCGCTGGCGGCCGCCTCGCGCAGGACACGTCCGAGCGCCGACGTCTGCCTGTGGATCTGGAGCACGAGGCGAGCGGCGGCACGCGCTCGCTCGCGCCGTTTCCCGGCGCCGAGGGTCGCGAACTCCGGTCGCTGTGCGAGCGGCACGGGCCGGTCGTCACCAACGACGGCGACGTCGAGGGCCGCCTTGAGCAGGGCCTGCTTCGACCCGAAGTTGGCGTACACCGTCTCGACGGCGACGCCCGCGCTGCGGGCGACCTCGCGCATGCTCGTGCCCGCCCAGCCCCGTTCGGAGAACATCGCCGAAGCAGCGGCGAGGACCGAACGCCGCGTCTGTGCCGCGTTCGCGTCGCGCCGCGGCGACCTGTAGCGGCGCTTGCCCGCCGTCTGCGCGCGGCCCCCCCTCGACTCCATGAGCACACCCTAGAACGCCCCTGTAATGACTACAAGGGTGTTCTAGTGAATTGGTGTGGCTGCTGCGGGCACGTGGCACCCGTTCGCGTGCCCACGTCATAATCCGTGACGTGACCGCCCCGGCGCTGCTGCGCAACTTCTCGATCATCGCCCACATCGACCACGGCAAGTCGACCCTCGCCGACCGGCTCCTCGAGATGACCGGCGTCGTCGATCCGCGCGACATGCGGGCGCAGTACCTCGACTCGATGGACCTCGAACGTGAGCGCGGGATCACGATCAAGGCGCAGAGCGTGCGGATGCCGTACCGCCGCGGCGACGGCACCGAGTACGTCCTCAACCTGATCGACACGCCCGGCCACGTCGACTTCCACTACGAGGTGAGCCGCAGTCTCGAGGCGTGCGAAGGGGCGCTCCTCCTCGTCGACGCCGCACAGGGGATCGAGGCGCAGACCCTCGCCAACTGCCTCATGGCGATGGAGGCCGACCTCGTGCTGATCCCGGTCGTGAACAAGATCGACCTGCCGTCGGCGGAGCCCGAGCGCGTCGCCGAGGAGATCGAGAACCTCCTCGGCCTCGACGCCGCCGACGTGCTCGCGATATCGGCCAAGACCGGCGCCGGCGTCGCGGAGCTCCTCGACGTGATCGTCGACCGCGTGCCGCCGCCGGCGGTCACGCCCGAGCAGCGTGACGGCCCGCTGCGCGCGCTGATCTTCGACTCCCACTACGACCAGTACCGCGGTGTCGTCACCAACGTGCGCATCGTCGCCGGCACCCTGCGCAGCGGCGACGCGATCAAGATGTTCGCCACGAACGCGCACAGCGACGCCGAGGAGATCGGGGTCATCTCGCCGGGGCCGACACCGGTCGCGACGCTCGGGCCGGGCGAGGTCGGCTACGTGATCCCCGGCCTCAAGAGCGTCCGCGACGCGAAGGTCGGCGACACGATCACCCTCGCCAAGGGCGGCGCCGCCGAGCCGCTCCCCGGCTACCGCGAGCCGCACCCGGTCGTCTTCTGCGGCATCTACCCGGCAGAGGGCGAGGAGTACTCGGAGCTGCGCGACGCGCTCGAGCGGCTCCGCCTCAACGACTCGAGCTTCACGTACGAGCCCGAGACGTCGAGCGCACTCGGCTTCGGCTTCCGCGTCGGCTTCCTCGGCATGCTGCACATGGAGATCATCCGCGAGCGCCTCGAGCGCGAGTACGACGTCGCGATCGTGGCGACGGCACCGACAGTGGAGTACGTCGTCGTCGACCTCGGCGGGCACGAGGTCGTCGTCGACAACCCCTCGGAGCTGCCCGAGCACCGCAGCGAGATCCGCGAGCCGATCGTGCGCGCGACCCTGCTCGTCCCCAAGGACTACGTGGGACCGGTGATCGAGCTGTGCCAGCAGCGACGCGGGGTGCAGCTGCGCATGGAGTACCTCTCGGCCGAGCGCGTCGAGGTCGAGTACAAGCTGCCGCTCGCGGAGATCATCACCGACTTCTTCGACGTGCTGAAGTCGTCGACGCGGGGATACGCGAGCCTCGACTACGAACCCGCGGGCTACGAGCCCGCCGACCTCGTCAAGGTCGACGTGCTCCTCAACGGCGACGCCGTCGACGCGTTCAGCGCGATCGTGCCCAAGGAGGCGGCTTACCGCTACGGGCGCCAGATCGCCGAGAAGCTGCGCAAGCTCATCCCGCGCCAGATGTTCGACGTTCCGATCCAGGCGTCCGTCGGTGGCCGCGTGATCGCCCGCGAGACGGTCAAGGCGATGCGCAAGGACGTCATCGCCAAGTGCTACGGCGGCGACGTGACGCGCAAGCGCAAGCTGCTCGAGAAGCAGAAGGAGGGCAAGAAGCGCATGCGCCGCGTCGGCAGCGTGGAGGTGCCCCAGGAGGCGTTCATCAGCGCCTTGAGCATCGACCGGGACTGACACGTGGACGCGGTGCGCCCGAGTCCGCCGGCCGGCGACCCGTCCTGGTGCGACGCCGCCACGTCCGGCCTCGGCGTGTACGTGCACGTCCCCTTCTGCTCGCACCGATGCGGCTACTGCGACTTCGCCGCCTTCAGCGACCTCGACTCCCTGATGGAGGCCTACGTCGATCGTGTCGTGCGCGAGCTGCGCGCCCGTGTGCACGAACCAGCGGCGAGTGTCTTCGTGGGCGGCGGCACGCCCTCGCGTCTAGGCGCCGACCTGCTCGGGCAGCTGCTCGCCGCGGTCCCCGTGGCCGACGGCGCCGAGGTCACCGTCGAGATGAACCCCGAGTCGGCATCGCCGGAGGTGATCGAGGCCGCCGTCGGCGCAGGCGCCAACCGGCTCAGCTTCGGTGTGCAGTCGGTCACACCCGCCGTCCTCACGTTCCTCGAGCGCCGGCACGACGACGCCGACGTGGTCGCCGCGGTGGAGCACGCACGCGCAGCCGGCAACGACAACATCAACCTCGACCTCATATACGGGGTTCCTGGGGAATCCGAACAGGACTGGGCACGAACCCTCGACTTCACGCTTGCACTCGAACCGGAGCACCTGTCGTGCTACGCCCTGACGGTCGAGGCAGCGACACCGCTCGGTCGGGCGGTGGCCGCCGGCGAGGCCTGCGCGCCGGACGACGACACGGCCGCACAGCGTCTCGCCGAGACGTGTGAACGCCTCGCGGGAGCCGGATACGAGCGCTACGAGGTGAGCAACTGGGCGCGGACGCGCCCATGCGTCCACAACCTGCGCTACTGGAGCGGTGGTGCGTACGCCGGCTGCGGCAACGGCGCCCACAGCTACTCGCCGTCGACGCGGACGCGGACCTGGAACCACCGCCACCCGCGCACCTACGTCGACAGCGACGACCCCGTCGCAGGCCGCGAGGAGCTGACCGCCGAACAGATGCGCGACGAAACGATCATGCTCGGCTTGCGCCGCAGCGCCGGGATCGTCTGGCCCGACCCCTCGACCGTGCCTGCCGGCCTCGTCGACAACGGACTCGCCACCTACACGGGCGGACGGCTGGCGCTCACCGACGCCGGCCTGGCCGTCGGCGGCGCGGTCACCCTCGAGGTCGTGCTCGCCGCGGCCGAGACAGCGGGGAAAGCGGTCTCGCGTTGGTAACCTGCGAAGACGATCGCAGGCACATGACGACACAAGATCCGAGCCAGCTGGGCCAGCGCAGGGCACGCGTCCTCAAGGCCATCATCGACGAGTACGTGTGCTCGGCCGTGCCCGTCGGCTCGGCCACGGTCCTGCGCCGCTCCGGACTCGACGTCTCCTCGGCGACGGTGCGCAACGACATGGCGGCGCTCGAGGCCGAGGGCTACATCTTCCAGCCGCACACGTCCGCCGGTCGCGTCCCGTCCCAGCGCGGCTACCGCTGGTACGTGGACAACTGGGCGTCGACCAAGCGGCTGCCGAGCCGCGACCAGCACGAGATCGGCGACTTCTTCGCAGGCGTCGACGCCGGGGTGGACTACATACTCGCAGGCACGTCGCGCCTGCTCACGAGCCTCACCTCACTGGCAGCCGTGGTCCTCGCGCCGCACTGGGAGGACGCAGCCCTCGCATCGGTGCACCTGACGATGCTCGACCGGCGCCGCCTCCTCGTCGTCCTCGTCACACGCTCGGCTCGCGTGGTCAAGGTGACCGTCGACACCGACGTCGACATCGCGGGTGACCGGCTCGCGATCGCCGACGAGGTCCTCAACCGCCATCTCGTCGGCTCGTCGGCCTGGAGCCTGCGAGCGGTCGACGCGAGGCACCCGGATCCCGACGTGGAGCTCGTGCTCGTCTCCGTGCGCGACGCCCTCGACCGCGCCGGCACCTCCGACGCCGAGGTATACAGCGGTGGCATCGCCAACCTCGCCGCCGTGCTCGACCCCGCCGACGCGCTGACGGAGGTCCTCGAGCTCCTCGACGAGCAGCAGAAGGTGGCCGCGCTGATCCAGCGCCTCGTCGACGGGGAGCGTCTCGGTGTGGTCGTGCGGATAGGATCGGAGGTGCCGGCGCTGCACGCGATGTCGGTCGTCGCCGCGCCGTATCGGGCCGGCGAGGCGACCGGTGTGCTCGGGCTCCTGGGTCCGCTCCGCATGGACTACACCCATGCGATGTCCGCGGTGCACGCCGTCACCGACCATCTCGAGACGACCTTGCAGCAGTGCGGCTGAGCCGCCTGCTCCCGACGACCACAGGCCCCCACGCACAGGAGTGACGGTGGCGAACCTCTACGAGCTCCTCGGCGTCACACCGGACGCGTCCGCCGACGAGATCAAGCGCGCGTTCCGCAAGAAGGCACGTGAGCACCACCCCGACGCCAACCCCGACGACCCGGCGGCCGAGGAGCAGTTCAAGGCGGTGACGGCGGCGTACGAGGTGCTGTCGGATCCCGAGCGGAGGCGGCGCTACGACACCTTCGGAGACGACGGCCGCGGCGGCGGTGACGCAGGCTTCGGCTTCGGCGACCTGTTCGAGACGATCTTCGGTGGAGATCCGTTCGGGCGCGGCAGCCCCTTCGGCGGTGGTTTCGGCGGTCCGCGCGGTCCTGAACCGGGTGCCGACGTCGGTGTCGACGTCGAGCTCGACTTCGTCGAGTCGGTCTACGGCACCGAGCGCGAGATCGCCGTGCGCGTGCGTCTCGCGTGTGCGACGTGCGAAGGCACAGGTGCCGCCGCCGGCACCGAGCCCGTCGTGTGCTCCACGTGCGGTGGCCGCGGCGAGGTGCAGCAGGTCCGCCGCACGATGCTCGGCCAGATGGTCACCGCAGGACCGTGCGCGGCATGTGAAGGGACCGGCAGGCAGATCCCGGCGCCGTGTCCGGAGTGCCGCGGTGAGGGCCGCATCGCCGAGGTCGAGCACCTGCCGATCAACGTGCCCGGCGGCGTCGACGACGGATCGCGCCTGCGCCTGAGCGGACGCGGTGACGTCGGCAGGCGCGGCGGCGCGGCCGGAGACCTGTACGTGCGCTTCCATGTGGCGCCACCACCCGACGGCTGGTTCCGCGAGGGGTTCGACCTGCACCGCCACCTGCCCGTGGCGATGACGACGGCATCGCTGGGTGGGCGCACCTCGTTCGAGACGCTCACCGGCGAGGAGGTCACGGTGGACGTGATGCCGGGCACGACCACCGGCGAGCGCGTCAGGTACCGAGGCCAGGGCGTGCCGCACCTGCGCGGCGCCGGCAACGGCGATCTCATCGTGACACTGCTCGTGGAGACGCCCGCCAACCTCGACGAGGAGTCCGAAGAGCTCCTGCGTCGCCTCGCGGAGATCCGCGGTGAGAACACGGACACGCCCGGCGTCATCAGCCGGATCCGCAACGTGTTCCGCTGATGCGGGTGCCCCACCTCGTCGTCGACGACCGCGCACCGGTGCTCGCCGTCGGCGCGGACACCGACCACCACCTGCGCAAAGTCCTGAGGTTGCGCGACGGTGCGGCCGTGACGGTCACCGACGGGCGCGGCGGCGTCGCCGACGCCGAGCTCACCACCGCCGGCCTCGCCGTCGTCGGACCCTGGCGCCGCGCGGACTCCAGAGCGCCGTCGGTCACGCTCTGGGCGGCGATCGGGAAGGGGACGAAGTTCGACCTGGTCGTCGAGAAGGCGACCGAGCTCGGGGTCGCCGCGATTCGGCCGATCCTGTGTGAGCGTGGTGAGCGCCACGTGGCGAAGCAGCGCCGTTGGGAGACGATCGCGCGCTCAGCCGTGGAACAGAGCCGCGGAGCATGGCTACCTGAGATCGGCGAACCGCTCGCCTTCGGAGACGCCGTTGCCGCAGGCTGCGGCATCCTCCTCCACCCCGGCGCCGGCGGCGGTGCGAGGTTGCTTCTGCTTGCGGGTCCGGCGCACGTTGCCGTGGGACCCGAGGGAGGCTTCACCGAGACCGAGGTCGCGTCGGCGTCCGCTGCCGGGTGGACCGTGTGCGGGCTCGGCCCCCGCGTGCTGCGGACCGAGACGGCAGCGGTCGTCGCCGCCGCACTCGCCGTGGCCGCCGCGGGTGGTCTCGATGCGCAGGATCTCCCCGACGAGGTGTCGAAAACCCTGGGGGGGTAGGAGCGCCTTCGAAGAAGTTGCCACCACCGCGTCGGGCGCGCCACTATCCGTGTTGTCCGCGGGGCCCGGCGCAAGGTCTCCGGCGGCGAAGCAGGGAGGTTCGTCGGTGACGCTCACATATGCGCAGCGGGTGGGGGAGAGGCTCCGCAACATTCGCAAGCAGAAGGGCTTGTCGCTGCAGGACGTCGAGATGATGTCAACGCACCAGTTCAAGGCGTCCGTGCTCGGCGCGTACGAGCGGGGCGAGCGCTCGATCTCGGTGCCACGCCTGCAGAAGCTGGCGACCTTCTACGAGGTCCCCGCCGAACAGCTCCTTCCCGCCGAAGCAGGCATGCGCCGCTCGGCGATCCCGACCCAGGGTGGAGTCGCGCTCGACCTCACTCGCCTGCACGAGCTCGAGGAGACCGAGTACGAGCCGGTGCGCCGCTACATCTCGATGATCCAGGTGCAGCGCCAGGACTTCAACGGCAAGGTCCTCACGATCCGCCGCGACGACCTGCGCGCGCTCTCGTGCCTGTTCGAGATGACCCCTGACCAGCTCGAGGAACGCCTCGAGGACCTCGGTGTGCTGCACCAGCCCGTGAGTCTGTGACCGACGCGCGGGGCGGGCAGGTCCGCCTGCTCACGCTCGGCTGCCGCCTCAACCAGGCGGAGTCCGACGAGACCCTGCGCGCACTGCGCGACGCGGGGATCCGGGTCGCCGGGGCGGGCACCGCGCCACCCGAAGGCCGTCCCGGCGACGTGGTCGTCGTCAACACCTGCACCGTCACCTCCGACGCGTCGAAGTCGTCGCGCAAGCTCGTGCGCCGCGCGGCCGAGTCCGGCGCCCGTGTGGTCGTGACCGGCTGCTACGCCGTTGCCGCGCCCGAAGTGTGCGCGGAGCTGCCCGGTGTCGTCGCCGTCGTCGCGAACAAGGACAAGGACGACCTCGCGGCGACGGTCGCGGGCCTCGGTGGCCTCGCCCCGAGCACGTCGGCGGCAGCGGTGGCGTCGCCGGCGCAGCCGGTGCGCCAGGCGTTCAAGGTCCAGACCGGCTGCGACGAGGGCTGCACGTTCTGCATCATCCCCACGACCCGCGGCGACCTGACGAGCCGCGGTGCCGACGCAGTGATCGCGGGTGTGCAGGCGCAGGTCGACGCGGGAGCGGGCGAGATCGCGCTCACCGGCGTCCATCTCGGCAAGTACGGCATCGACACCGCGGGCACGGCACAGCTGGCCACCCTCGTACGCCGCATCCTCGCCGAGGTCGACGGGCTCGTGTGGCTGCGGCTGTCGTCGATCGAGTGCGGCTGGATCGACGACGACCTCCTCGCCGCCATGGACGACCCGCGGGTGTGCCCCCACCTCCACGTGCCGCTGCAGGCGGGGTGCGACGCGACGCTGGCTGCCATGGGCCGCCCGTACGACACGCAAGGCTTCCGCGCGGCAGCCGAACGGGTGCGGTCGGCGCTCGGACCCGACGCAGGGTTGAGCACCGACGTCCTCGTCGGTTTCCCGGGCGAGTCCGACGCCCACTTCGACGAGACGGCGGCCTTCGTCGAGGAGATCGCGTTCACGAAGCTGCACGTGTTCAGGTACTCGCCACGGCCGGGCACGCCGGCCGCCGCGCACACGGAACCGGTCCCCGAGGACGTCAAGAAGGATCGCTCCTCGCGCCTGCGCAGCATCGGCGACCGCCTCACCACGGACTTCGGCCGTCGGTTCGTGGGACGCGAGCTCGCCGTGATGATCGAACGTGCCGGCCGCGCAGAACGTGCCGGCTCCGCGCACGTGCGCCCGACGCTCATGGGTACCGCAGGCAACTACCTGAAGGTCACGACCGCGGGTCCTGCCGGCCTCGTCGGCGACGTCGTGACCGTGTCGGTCGAGTCCGCGTCAGCGGGCGGCGTGTCAGGTACCACCAGCCTGGCAGGCCGAGCACAGGCCGCCGCGCCCTGAAGCCCATTCCGGTCCCGCAGCTGTCACGCTGTCTTGCCGTGCCGTCGTCGTCCGAACCGCTCGCGACTCCCCCCGATATCGCGCGCGCACAGGCTACAACGCAACGCCTGTCACGTGAATGGCCCCGACTGGACCACCGCCGACCCCGGTCGCGAGCGCGGGATGTCTAGCCTGGACGGCCATGAGCGACTGCCTTTTCTGCGACATAGCCGCGGGGTCGATCGCGGCGACGAAGGTGTACGAGACCGATGCCGTGGTCGGATTCGAGGACATCAACCCCCAGGCGCCGGTCCACGTGCTCTTCATCCCCCGCGAGCACGTGGCCTCGGCCGCCGAGCTCTCCGACGCCCACGGCGACGTCCTCGTCGAGCTCTTCGCTGCCGCTGCCGCCCACGCGCGGGAGGCCGGGATCGCCGACCGCGGGTACCGGATCGTGACCAACGTCGGCGACGATGCCGGCCAGACCGTCCACCACCTGCACCTGCACCTCGTCGGAGGCCGCCAGATGATGTGGCCGCCGGGCTGATCCGTTCACCGGTGCTCAGGGGCTCGGCGTAGACTGTTGGCGTCCACATCGCACCTCCGGCCGCGCCGGAAGCCCGCGAGAGGTGAGTACGCACTGGCTGAGACCGCCACCGACACGCTGAAGATCCTCGTGCCGTCGAACGACCTGATGGTCGCTCTCTGCGGTCAGAACGACGAGTTGCTGCGCAGGATCGAGGATCGCTTCGAGGCGTACATCCTCGTGCGCGGCAACGAGATCACCGTGCGGGCCACGGCAGAGGTCGCACGTCAGGTCGAGATGCTCTTCGAGAACCTCGTGGAGCTGCTCGAGCGCGGCCAGCGCGTCGACGCCGAGGTCCTCGACCGCACGATCGCGATGGTCAAGGCCGGTGCCGCGCCCGCCGCGGTGCTCACCCACGAGGTCGTCGTCGCACCGAACAAGACGGTGCGCCCCAAGTCGCTCGGGCAGAAGACCTACAGCGACGCGATCGAGGCGAGCACGGTCACGTTCGCGATCGGCCCTGCCGGCACCGGCAAGACCTACCTCGCGATGGCCGCCGCGATCGGTGCCCTGCAGGAGCGGAGGGTGCAGCGGATCATCCTCACGCGACCCGCCGTCGAGGCCGGGGAGAAGCTCGGATTCCTGCCCGGCGACCTGCTCGCCAAGGTCGACCCCTATTTGCGACCCCTGTACGACGCCCTCTACGACCTGGTCGGCCCCGATCAGGCCGCGCGGCTGATGGAGCGCGGCACCGTCGAGGTCGCGCCGCTCGCGTACATGCGCGGACGGACCCTCAACGACAGCTTCGTGATCCTCGACGAGGCCCAGAACACCTCGCCCGAGCAGATGAAGATGTTCCTGACACGACTCGGATTCGGGTCAAAGGCCGTCGTCACCGGCGACGTGACCCAGGTCGACCTGCCCGGCGGGGCGACGTCGGGACTGCGCGACGTCCCCGGGGAGATCTTCGCGATCGAGGGCGTCTCCTACGTGGAGCTCACCCGCGACGACGTCATCCGCCATCGCATCGTCGCCGAGATCGTTGACGCGTACAAGCGTCACGAGGAGCGGGACGGGCCCGCCAAGCCCGTGCGCCGGGTGCAGTGATGGCCGAGGTCTTCTTCGCGGACGAGCAGACCGACGAGCCCGTCGACGGCCACCGCATCGCGGCGCTTGCGGACTTCGTGCTCGACGCCGAGTCCGTCACGGCCCGCGCCGAGGTGTCGATCCTCACGGTCGATGCGGCCACGATCGCCGACCTCAACTCGAGATTTCTCAAACGCCAGGGCCCGACCGATGTGCTCGCGTTCCCGATCGAGGACGCGCCCTGGCAGGCCGCCTCCGACGACAGCAGTGCCGATGCGCCGGTGCTGCTCGGCGACGTCGTCGTCTGCCCGGCGGTCGCGCGGCGCAACGCCCCCACACACGCCGGCACCTTCGAGGCAGAGGTCGACCTGCTCGTCGTGCACGGTCTGCTGCACCTCCTCGGCTACGACCACAACAGCGACGCCGACGCCGACCGGATGGAGAGCAGGGAGCGGAGGCTTCTGGCTCGCTTCGCCGCCCGTCACGCAGGCGATCCGCGGTGAGCCCTCTCGACGACCCTCCGCATACGGGCGTGGTGCTCGCGGTCACGTCGGCGCACGTCACCGCGATCGTGATCGCCTTGTTGCTGTTGGTCTTCGCTGCCGCGTGTGCCGCCGCAGAGTCGGTGATCACACGTGCGTCGCGCAGCCGGACCGAGGAGCTGGTGGCGGAGGGGAGCCGTTCGGCGCGGCGGCTGCAACGCCGACTCGACGACCTCGCCGCCACCCGCGCGTCGCTGTCGCTGGCCGGGATCGTCGCGGTCGTCGCCGCCGTGTTCGCGGTGGGGGCAACCGTCGACAACCTGGCTTTGCTGCCCCGCATCGGGGTCGGGATCGCAGTCGTGCTCGTCGCGTTCACGTTGCAGCGCGTCGCGGTCGGCCTCGTGAGCCGCAGTGCCGAGTCGGGCGCAGGCGTCGCAGCGACGATCGCGTCACCCATCGTGTTCGTGCTGCGGCCTGTCGCAGCGACGATCAACACCGCCGTCGGAGTGGTGCTGCGCAGCCGCCCCGACGACGACTCGCCGGCATCTGAGCGCGAGCTGCGGGAGATCATCGACCGTGCCGGTGGCGACGTGATCGAGCAGGACGAGGCCAAGCTCCTCAACTCGGTCTTCCACTTCGGCGACACCGTCGTGCGCGAGGTGATGAGGCCGCGGCCGGACATGTTCTGCCTCGCGGCCGGCGACACGGTCGGCCATGCGCTCGACGCTGCCGCCGAGGAGGGCTACAGCCGCATACCGGTCCACGGCGACGGTGGACTCGACGACATACACGGACTCCTCTACGTGAAGGACCTCCTCGCGCGTGACGTCGACCGTGACCTGAAGGTGGGCGACGTCGCGCGCGAGGCGCACTTCGTGCCGGAGCAGAAGCGGTCGGCGGAGCTGCTCGCGGAGATGCAGCGCGACAAGTTCCACCTCGCGATAGTCATCGACGAGTACGGCGGCACCGCCGGACTCGTCACGCTCGAGGACCTGCTCGAGGAGCTCGTCGGTGAGATCGCGGACGAGTACGACCCCGAAGAGCACCTCTTCGAGCGGGTGCCCGGCGGGTTCCTGGTGGCCGGCCGTCTGTCGCTGTCGGATCTCGGTGGGCTCGTCGGCTTCGAGGTCGATGTCGAGGACGCCGACACCGTGGGTGGCGCGATGCTGTCGCTGCTGGGCCGCATACCCCGTGTCGGTGAGGAGGTCACGACCGGCTGCGGCCGCCTCGTGCTGCGTGCGCGCCGCATCGAGGGACACCGTGTCGACGAGGTCGAGGTGCTGCTCGTCGATCGGAGCGGCGACGACGGCACCGCCGACGCCGGCGGAGGTGGGATCGCGGCGGCCACCGGCTCCGGCCACGACGCTGCGACCGGCGAAGACGCCCAGGTGCACGGCGACGCGACAGGAGAACGTCGTGGGAGGTGACGCCGCCGGGCCCGCGTTCGGGTTCGTGGCGCTCATCGGCCGTCCCAACGTCGGCAAGTCCACGCTCGTCAACGCTGTGGTCGGTGAGAAGGTCTCGATCGTCAGCCACGTCGCGCAGACCACCCGGACGGCCGTGAGGGCGGTGCTCAACGGTGCCGGCGGGCAGATGGTCCTCGTCGACTTGCCGGGCGTGGGCAAGCCGCAGACCCTGCTGGGGGAGCGCCTCAACGACCTGGCGACGCGGATGATGGAAGAGGTCGACGTCGTGTGCTTCGTGGTCGACGCCGCCGGTGGCATCGGCAGGGGCGACGCCCATCTCGCCGGCATGCTCCCCGACAGAGTGCCGGCGGTATGCGTCCTCAACAAGGTCGACGCGATCGGCGCCTCCGTCGTCGCCGAGCAGCTCGTGGCGGCGCAGGCCCTCCACGACTTCGACGCGTATGTGCCCGTCTCGGCGCTCACCGGTGACGGGGTCGAGATCGTCGCGCAGGAGCTCTTCGCGCGGCTGCCGCCGGGAGAACCGATGTTCCCGCCGGAGATGGCGACCGATCAGACCGAGTCGCACCTGATCTCCGAGCTCGTGCGCGAGCAGTACCTGCTGAGGATGCGTGAGGAGCTGCCTCACTCGATCGCCGTGATGGTGGACGACATCGAGGGCCTCTACGACCCGGACCCGGACGCGTTGTTGCGGGTGGACGCGACGGTCTACGTCGAGCGCGAGTCCCAGAAGGGGATGGTCGTCGGCAAGGGCGGTGCCACGATCAAGGAGGTGGGCACCGGCGCCCGCATGCAGGCCGAGGCGCTGCTGGGCCGGCGCATCTACCTGCACCTGCGCGTCAGGGTGTCCAAGCACTGGCAGCGCCGCGCCGACCAGCTCTCGCGTCTTGGCTACTGAGCTGGGCTCAGCCGGCCGCGTCGATGAGGGCCGCGAGGCGGAAGTCGGCGTCGGTGAGGCCGCCTTCGGAGTGGGTCGAGAGGCGCAGGGTGACGCGGTTCCAGCGGATGTCGATGTCGGGATGGTGGCCCATGTCCTCGGCGAGGGCACCGACCGTGTTCACGTAGCCGAGCGCCCCGAGGAAGTCGTCACGCTCGACGACCTTGACGATCTCGTCGCCGTCGCGCTCCCACGCGACCGTGCCGAGCAGGCGGGTGATGGAATCCTCGTCGAGCACTGCCATGATGTCACTCCCGGGTCCAGAGCTGTCACCCCATCCTGCCCAGAAGCGGCGGGCGCGACTAGACGAAGACCTCCAAGGTGTCGCGCTCGGCCTCGATCGTGACGGGTACCCCGCAGGTGTCCTCGCCGTCGGCGAAGCAGCGGAACGGACGGTCGGCGCTGACCGTCACCTTCCGGCCCCGCAACGTCGTGACTGCAGGGTGCGTGACATGGGTGCCCCTGAAGACCCTGGGGAAGGTGCGCAGGAACTCGAGCTTGCCGACGTCTCCGAGAACCGTGACGTCGAGGAGCCCGTCATGGGGGTCGGCTCCGGGGCAGATCCTCATCCCGCCGCCGTAGCTCTGGCCGTTGCCCACAGCGGTGAACCAGCCGCGCACCTCGAACTCGTCGCCGTCGACGTCGACGGTGAACGTCGCCGGATGCCAGCGGACAAGTGTGGCGAGCACGGCGGCGACGTAGACGGCGGTACCCGATCCCCATCGGATCTCGTTTGCGCGCCGGTTCACCTCCGAGTCGAATCCGACGGCGGCGATGCAGCCGAAGCGACGGGCGCCGTCGCGGATGGTCATGCGGCCGCAGTCGAACGTACGGGTCTCGCCGCGGGCGATGACGTCGCACGCAGCCACGGGGTCGCGGGGGATCCCGGCGACGCGGGCGAAGTCATCACCGGTGCCGCTCGGCAGGATGCCGAAGGGCACCGTGCCGGCGGTGGCGTTGAGCACATCGCTCACGAGGCCGTCGCCGCCGAAGGCGATCACCGGCCGGCCACAGGCGGCAGCCTCGGCCGCCCACATCGGAGGATCGTCAGGGCCGGTGGAGACCCGGATCTCGGCATCGAGACCGAGCTCGACGAGGCGCTCGCGGACCGCCGGGAGCGTCTTGACGGTCTTGCCGCGGCCCGACACCGGATTCACGATCACGAGCGGTTCCATGGGAGCGCAGCGTAGCCCCGCAACTACACCGGTGTAGTTTCGCCTCGATGGGTTTGTACAAGGACCACGGCGCCGTGATGCGCACGATGCGCCTCGGCGAGGCCGACCGCATCGTGACGATCCTCACCCACGACCACGGCAAGGTGCGGGCCGTGGTCAAGGGCGTCCGCAAGACCAAGAGCCGCTTCGGCGCCCGCCTCGAACCGTTCGGCCACGTCGATCTGATGATGTGGGAGGGTCGCGGCGAGCTCCAGACCGTGTCCCAGGCCGAGCTCGTGGCGTCCTACGCCGACCTGCGCCGCGACTACGAGGCGTACGCGACGGCACAGCTCATGTGCGAGGCGACCGACGTCGTGGCGCCCGACGCGGAGACGAACCCGCGCCTTCTGCGTCTCCTGCTCGCCGGCTGGCGTGCGCTCGCCGGGCATGTGCGACAGGGCACCCCCGTTCCCCATGTGCTGCGCTCGGCCTATCTGTTGAAGCTGCTCGGGGTGACGGGGTTCGCGCCCGGCTTGCGCCACTGCATGGCCTGTGGCGGAGAGGACGGCCTGTCGGCGTTCGGGATCGATGCGGGCGGGGTGCTGTGCGCGAGCTGTCGCGGGCCGTCCGACGTGAGCGTCGACCCGGCGTCGGTGCGGCTCCTGCAGGACCTGTGGCGCACCCCGTTCGAGCAGATCTCCGACGTGCACGCAGGGGAGGTGGACGGAATCGTCGCCCGCGCTGCGGAGTACCATCTCGACCGCCGTCTGCGCAGCCTCGCTGCCACCTGAACCACGGAGCCGGCAGTTGGCACGTCCCGAGCCCGACCGCGCCGAGATCTGCCGTCGTTTCGGCATCGACGGGTCCGATCTGCCACGCCACGTCGCGCTGATCCTCGACGGAAACGGCCGGTGGGCGTCGCGTCGCGACCTGCCCAGGACCGAAGGCCACCGCCGCGGGGAGCCCGCCCTGTGGGACGTCGTCGAGGGCGGCCTCGCCCTCGGCATCGAGTGGATGACCGTCTACGTGTTCTCGACCGAGAACTGGACGCGCCCCAAGGACGAGGTCGAGTTCCTGCTCTGGTTCAACCGCGACATCCTGCTGCGGCGCCGCGAGGAGTGCCTCCGCAAGGGGATCCGGATCAGGTTCATGGGCAGGCGCGGCAGGCCCGTGCCCAGGGCCCTGGTGGAGACGATCGAGGAGTCCGAGGCCCTCACCGCGGGCTGCCGCAGACTCAACCTCACGTTCGCGTTCAACTACGGCGGCCGTGCCGAGATCGTCGATGCCGTGCGCGAGATCGCGGCCGCGGCCGCGGCGGGGGACATCGACCCGCGCCGTATCTCCGAGCGCACGATCGCACGCCACCTCTACGTGCCGGAGATGCCCGACCCCGACCTGCTGCTGCGCTCGAGCGGGGAGATGCGGATCTCCAACTTCCTGTTGTGGCAGTCGGCATACACCGAGTTCATGTTCCCGAAGCGGCTCTGGCCCGACTTCCGCCGCCGCCACCTGTACGAGGCGATCGCGCGGTTCCAGCGCCGCGAGAGGCGCTACGGCGGCATCATCGACTGACGCGCCTTGACGACGTGGGGACGTGAAACGCGCTGTCACGTCGATCCGCGTCCCCACGTCGGGGGTCGGTCGTGACGTGGGGACGTGAAACGCGCTGTCACGTCGATCTGCGTCCCCACGTCCATTCGGGGGGTGGCCACGCGTAACCTGTCCCCATGACCGAGCCGTACGATCCTGCGGGCGCACCGACCTGGCATCAGGGTCAGTGGCAACAGCAGCAGCTTCAGCAGGGACCGCAGGCGGCGCCGTACTGGGGACCGCAGAGCACCACAGGCACGGTCGACCCGACCAACATCGTCGGCAGGCGCGTCGGCGCCGCGATCGTCGACCAGATCATCCTCCTGATCCCCGAGACCGCCGTCATCGTGGCGCTCATGTGGGGGCCGGTCTTCGGTGCCGGCGGCCTCGTCGACCAGGTCGAGAGCACGAGCCGCTCCCGCGCAGCGGGACCCGCGTTCGACGGCGCCTTCATGGGCAGGTACCTGCTCTCGATCGCGGTGGTGTGGACGTTGATGTTCCTCTACTACTTCATCACCGAACGCGTGTTCCACGGTAGCCCCGGCAAGCTCATGTTCGGGTTGCGCGTGACCGGTGCGACGGGCGCCGTCCCGATCACCTGGGGACAGAGCGCCATCCGCAACGTGCTACGAGTCCTCTTCGACGCCAGCCTGATCGCCCTGATCGTGATCCTGGTGTCCAAGGGCCACCGCCGCGTGGGCGACATGGCAGCGCACACGCTCGTGATCGACAAGGCATGGGTCGGCCGCTTCGTCGAGATCTACCCGCCGTCCGGTGTGCCGCCGTGGGAGCCGGCCAACTCCGCTCAGCCGTACGTCGCGCCGCCGATGCCCGGCGCTAGCTGAACCGCTGACCGTGGAGTTTTGTGGTGCCCGCAGCACCTGAATCGGTAATCTCGTCAGACTGCCCGGGGCGCGCCCGAACGGGTCGCCTCCGCGCAGGACCACGATGACCGACGCCGACGACAGGCCGACGGGTGTCGTCACCTCGCCGCCGCCTCCGTGGCACGCCCCGGACAGGACCGGTGGAAGCGGTGCGGGCGACGCCGAGACCGTGCCGGCGGGCTCGGACACCGATGCCCACGCGGCGCCCAAGGAGACGACCCCTGGGCAGACCACGTGGATCGCGTCCGGGCGGAGCCGCGGCACGCTGATCCGCCGCGCCATCGCCGTCAGTGCAGTGGTCGTGGGTGCAGCCGTGGTCTTCACGACGGCCGCCGCGTACGCCGACGCCGCGCTGCGCGGGGACGAGATCCTCGCCGGCGTCCGCATGGGCCCGGTCGATCTCGGCGGCAAGACGGCCGACGAGGCACGCCAGGCGATCAGCGAGTACGCCGAGACCCTGCTCGGGACCCCGGTCCCGGTCACGGTCGAGGACACCGACATCCAGGTCGATCCGCGCCAGTTCGGTTACAGCGTCGACGTCGACACCGCGGTCGACGCCGCCATGAGCGTCGGCCGCTCGGGCTGGCCGCTCGCGCGGGGCTGGGACTGGTTCAGCGAACGCGACATCGCCGTACCGCTGCTCATCGACGAAGACGTCCTGCACGGCCAGATCTCGTCGATCCAGTTCAGCGGGAAGATCGAGCCCGTCGAGCCGCAGGTCTCGGTCGAGGACGGTGAGTTCGTGTTCGACGACCCCGTGACCGGCCACGACATAATCCTCGACGACGCACGGACGCGCCTCACGGATGCGATCGTGCACAACCCGCACCCACGCGTGCGGTTCCCGGTCGCTGACATCCCCACACGCTTCTCGGCCGAGGATGCCCGTGCCGCCGCCGACGCGGCGCAGAGCATGCGTGGACGGCCGATCCACGTGGAGCTCGCCGGCCTCGCCGCCGCCGACCTCTCTGCCGGGGGTGTCGACGACATGATCGGTGGCATCGCAGGACCCGACACCTTCGAGGTGGGTATCGACGACGAGAGCCTCCGCAAGGGGATGGAGGAGCTCCTCGGCAAGGTCGGCACGCCCACAGTCGACGCCGCCTTCGACCTCACGGACGGGACGATCCGCTATGTCGAGGGCACCCCGGGCTACGGGTGCTGCGTCCCCGGGAGCGCCGCGCAGCTCGAGCAGGCTCTGTCGTCGGGTGCGAAGTCGGTGACGCTGCAGCCGGGGGAGAAGCCGCCCAAGCTCACCGTCGCGGATCTCAAGGCGATGGGGCCGCTGCAGAAGCTGAGCGAGTTCACGACCCACCACAAGTGCTGCGAGGCACGCGTCGAGAACATCCACAAGGCAGCAGACATGATCCGCAGCGACATCGTCATGCCCGGCGAGCAGTACTCGCTCAACGACGCGCTCGGCGGGCCGCGCAAGAAGCGTGACGGGTGGGTGCTCGCACCTTCGATCGCCGACGGCGCGCACACGATGAGCGCCGGTGGGGGGATCAGCCAGGTCGCGACGACGACGTACAACGCGCTCTTCTACGCCGGCGTGCAGGTCGACCAGCACAAGGCGCACAGCCAGTACTTCACGCGGTACCCCAAGGGCCGTGAGGCCACACTCGGATACCCCTACCCGGACCTGAAGTTCACCAACGACACCCCCGGGCCGCTCGTGATCTGGACGTCGTACACCGACACGAGCGTGACCGTGAGCATGTGGGGCACCCCCGACGGACGCGTGGTCACCGAGTCGGAACCCAAGATGGGCCACCGGGGGAGCTGCACGACCGTCGACATCGTCCGCACGATCACCTGGCCCGACGGGCGTCAGAAGGAAGAGCACGTCGACACCGAGTACCAGCACGGCGGTCCGTGCGTCGCCGACAAGCCCGCCGCCGACGCCGGCAGGAGCGGCAAGTCCGGCAGCAACACCGACTGAGCCGCCGCCGGGGAGCCGATCAGCGACGCGGGTGCTGAAGCGTGGCGGCAGCGCCGAGACGGTCCTCGATACGCAGCAGCTCGTTCCACTTTGCCGTCCGCTCACCGCGGGTGATCGAGCCGACCTTGAGCTGGTCGCCGCCCCAGCCGACCGCGAGGTGCACGATCGTGACGTCCTCGGTCTCGCCCGACCGCGCCGACACGATCGTCTCCCAGCCGGCGCGCCGCGCAGCGTCGAACGCGGCTCTCGCCTCGGTCAGGGTGCCGACCTGGTTCGGCTTCACAAGCAGGGCGTTCGCCGTTCCCGCCGCTGCCGCCGCGTCGACACGGGCAGCGTTCGTGACGGTCAGGTCGTCGCCGACCACCTGCACCCGATCGCCCACCGCACGCGTGAACGCCGCGAACGTGTCGAGGTCGTCCTCGGCGAGCGGGTCCTCGACCGACGACACCGGGTACGTGTCGACCCAGCCGAGCAGGCGTTCACACCAGGCGTCGGCGTCGAGCTCGACATCGTCCGCCGCGAGCCGGTAACGGCCGCCGCCGCCGAACTCCGACGCAGCGACGTCGAGCGCGATCGACACTTCGCGTCCCGGTTCGAAGCCCGCCCGCTCGATCCCGCGGGTCAGAGCCTCGATCGCCGCCTCGTTGCCGCCCACGTCTGGCCAGTGCCCGCCTTCGTCGGCGACGCCGTGTGTGACGCGCCCGCTGCGATCCGACAGCACCGCCCCTGTCGCGGCGTAGCACTCGGCCACCCATTCGAGCGCCTGCGCGACGGTGGCCGCCCCGCGAGGCACGACCATGAAGTCCTGCAGGTCGACGCGCCGGTGCGCGTGGGCGCCGCCGCCGATCACCTGCACCTCCGGCATCGGGAGGCGGACGTCGCCGGTGTCGCCGCGCAGCCACATCCACAGTGGGACGCCCGCGGCGGCCGCCGCTGCGTGGGCGACGGCCATCGACGTCGCCACGAGTGCGTTGCCGCCGAGACGTGACTTGTCCGGCGTCGCGTCGGCGTCGACGAGGGTGGCGTCGACGTAAGCCTGTTCGGCGGCGTCGGCGTGGTGCAGCGCCGGCCCCAGCGTCGTCTCGACGTGCGCGACCGCGGCTCTGACACCGAAGCCACCGAGGCGCGAACCGCCGTCGCGGAGATCGACGGCCTCGCCGCTGCCGCGCGACGCTCCGGCGGGTGCGATCGCGCGCCCGGTCGTCCCTCCGGACAGGGTGACCTCGACCTCGACGGTGGGGCGTCCGCGTGAGTCCCACACCTCGCGGGCGTGCACCGACTCGATCGCGGTCGTGGTGCTCACGGTTCCCTGCCTTCCACGTCGGCGTACCACGCGTCCGCGACGGCGCCGGTCGTGGGCGCCGGCCCCGTCGTCAACGCCGCGACCGCGAACCGCCGGGTCGCGTCGCGGGCAGGCTCGTCGAGGTACTCGGCCGGTGACTTGCCGTCGACGCGGGCCAGGAGCAGCGCCGGCAGCAGGCGCGCGGCGCGGGCGTCGACGGCGCGCGGGTCGTCCCAGTCGACACCGTCTGCGTACGCCGCCGCGAACGCGTCGCGGCAGGCCGCGTACCCTGCCACGTGCTCGGGGTGCCACCGGGCCTTGAGCAGCAGGTGCGTCGTCGCGAACGCGACGTCGAACGCGGGATCTCCCCACCATGCGGTCTCGGCGTCGGCGAAGACCGGCCCGCGTCCGGTCACGAGGACGTTCTTGGGGCTCATGTCGCCGTGCACGAGCGCACACCGGGTGGCGAGGAGGTCGGCGCCGATCGCCGACAGGGAACCGGCGACCTCAGGGTGTGCGCGGGCGGTGGCGTCCAGGTACGGCTCGACGCGCAGAGCGCGGAACAGCGATTCGGTGTCGAACGCGACGGCGGTCGCAGCAGCGTCGGCAGCCGTCGCCGCGTGCAGGCGGACTACGAGCGCGCCGACGGCGGCAGCGAAGTCGGTGTCACAGCGGCCTGCGGCGAGCTCGGCCTTCCACGTCGGCGCGGTGCCGAGATCCTCCATCGCGAACGCGTGAACGTCGTCGACGTCGGCCACGATCGCGGGTACCGCGCCACCCACGATCGCAGCAGCGCGGCGCAGCCAGCGGACCTCGTTCTCGCTGCGCTCGAGCGGTGCCTCCCAGTCCGCCTCCACCCGCAGGCGAGCCAGCGCGGCCTTGACGACCACCGAGGCGCCGTCCCAGCTGACGCGTCGGACGTCCGAGGACACCCCGCCTCCGAGTGCGGCCACCTCGACGCGCGCTCCTCGTGGGACGATGCCGCGGTCGCGCAGGGCTGCGACGACGGCACCGACTGGGTCAGCCACCTCAGTCGGGGGCGACGTCGGGTGCGGGTGGCGCTGTGGCACCGGGGTCGGGCGCGGTGGTCGGCGTCGCCGTCGTCGTCGGTGCCAACGTCGTGGTCGTCGTGGTGGTGGTCGTGGTCGTCGTGGCGCGGGTGGTCGTCGAGGTCGTGGTCGTCGTCTCCGGTGCGCGTCCACCGCGGACGACGAACATCACGGTGAGGGCGGCGATGAGTGCGACGAGCACGACCACGAGCGCCCAGAGCAGGGCGTTGGACGGGCGTCCAGGCGCTGTCTCTGGCGCCTGCCCCGCAGCCTGTTGCGTGTCGGGCACGGGCGCTGCCGGCTCGGCGTACGTGGCCGGGTCGTAGCCCTGAGAGGACGGCGGTGCCGGTTCGTACGGCGCTGTGGGCGGTGCCGCTTCGTGAGGAACGCCCGGCTGTGCCGGGTGATAGGGCTGCGCGGGTGCCGAGGGCTGGGGGTACCCGCCGCCGTAGGGGCCGGGATCGAAGCCGGATCGGTCGCCCGGGTGCTGAGGGTCCATCGGCGCGCAGTGTACCCATGCCGGCGCGATCGCCGTGGGCTGCCCCGACGGAGGCACCCGGGACCGCTCCTATGATTCGGCCCATGGCGGAGCGCAACGGAACGTCAGCGTTCGATCTCGACACGATCGTCAACCTGTGCAAGCGGCGCGGGTTCGTGTTCCCGTCGTCGGAGATCTACGGCGGCCTCGGTTCGACCTGGGACTACGGCCCCTACGGCGTCGAGCTGAAGCGCAACGTCAAGGAGCAGTGGTGGCGCTCGATGGTGCAACTGCGCGACGACGTCGTCGGCATCGACGCCGCGATCCTCATGCACCCGCGGGTGTGGGAGGCGTCGGGCCACCTCGCCACGTTCACGGACCCGCTCGTGGACTGCAAGGTCTGCAAGCGTCGCTTCCGCGCCGACCAGCTCGACGACCGCGACTGCCCCAACAACAGGAAGGGCTGCGATTTCACCCCAGCCCGTGACTTCAACCTGATGTTCAAGACCTTCCTCGGCCCCCTCGAGGACGACTCCTCGGTGGTGTACCTGCGCCCCGAGACCGCGCAGGGCATCTTCGTCAACTTCGCCAACGTGCAGACCACGAGCCGCAAGAAGCTGCCCTTCGGCATCGCTCAGGTGGGCAAGAGCTTCCGCAACGAGATCACACCGGGCCGCTTCGTGTTCCGCACCCGCGAGTTCGAGCAGATGGAGATGGAGTTCTTCTGCGCACCCGAGGAGGCCGACCGCTGGTACGCCTACTGGCGGGAGGAGCGCCGCGCCTGGTACGAGCGCCTCGGCATGCGCGGCGAACGCCTTCGGATGCGGGACCACGACCCCGAGGAGCTGAGCCACTACTCGTCCAAGACCGTGGACGTCGAGTACGACTTCCCGTGGGGTTGGGGCGAGCTCGAAGGCATCGCCCACCGTGGCGATTTCGACCTCACCCAGCACTCGGAGTTCTCCGGCAAGGACCTCAGCTACTTCGACCCCGCCCAGGAGCGGCGCTTCCTGCCCCACGTGATCGAACCCGCCGCCGGTGCCGACCGCACCGCGATGGCGTTCCTGCTCGACGCGTACGACGAGGAGGAGGTGCGCGGCGACAAGCGTGTGGTGCTGCACCTGCACCCGCTGCTCGCACCAGTCAAGTGCGCCGTGCTGCCCCTGAGCCGCAACCCCGATCTCGTGCCTTCCGCGCGCAAGCTCGCCGACTCGCTGCGCCAGATCGCGATGATCGACTACGACGACGCGGGCTCGATCGGCAAGCGCTACCGGCGCCAGGACGAGCTCGGCACCCCGTTCTGCGTAACCGTCGACTTCGACACGCTCGAGGACGACGCTGTCACCATCCGCGACCGCGACTCGATGGCCCAGGAGCGGATCCCGATCGCGGACGTGGGCGCAGAGGTGCTCCGGCGCATCACGCAGGTGTGACGGGGGCCCGAGAGACCGACAGGACCGCTGCCCTTGGAGGCCCGATGAGCGTTCGCTTCGTCTTCGACTTCAAGGAGAGCTCCGACCCCGACCCGGCACTGCTCGGCGGCAAGGGCGCCGGCCTCGCGGCGATGACGGCGCTCGGGCTGCCGGTCCCGCCCGGTTTCACGATCACGACCGAGGCGTGCCGGCAGTTCCTGCACGCAGGTGAGCTACCGGCCGGCCTCGTCGAGGAGGTCGTCGACCACGTGCGCGGGCTCGAGGCCGCCACCTCACGGCGTTTCGGCGACCCGACCGATCCCCTCCTCGTCTCGGTGCGGTCGGGCGCGCCACAGTCGATGCCGGGGATGATGGACACGATCCTCGACATCGGCCTCGACGACGACGTCGTGGAGGGCCTCGCGAAGCTCGCCGACGACCGCCGCTTCGCGTTCGACGCGTACCGCCGTCTCGTGCAGATGTACGGGCGCACGGTCCACGACGTACCCGACGAGGCCTTCGACGAGAGGCTCGCCGCCGCCGGTGACGCTCCCGACGCGTCCGCGCTCGCCGCCGTCGTGGCGGACTTCAAGGCGATCTACGCCGACCACGTCGGTGAGCCGTTCCCCGAGGACCCCCGTGTGCAGCTCCGCGGTGCTGTCGAGGCGGTGTTCCGATCGTGGAACTCGCGGCGCGCCCGCGACTACCGGCGTCTCAACGCGATACCCGACGACGTCGGCACCGCCGTCAACGTGCAGACGATGGTCTTCGGCAACCGTGGACCGCGTTCGGGCACGGGCGTCGCGTTCACGCGCGACCCGAACACCGGCGAGCGCACGCCCGTGGTCGACTTCCTCCAGAACGCCCAGGGCGAGGACGTCGTCGCGGGGACGCATCGCACTGCCGACAGAGGCGAGTTCGCCGAGGTGTTCCCCCAGCAGGAACGCGAGCTGCAGCGGATACTGCAGCTCCTCGAGCGGCGCGAGCGCGACGTCTGCGACGTCGAGTTCACGATCGAGGCCGACCGCCTGTACCTGCTGCAGGTGCGGCGGGCGAAGCGGACCGCGCAGGCAGCGGTCCGCATCGCGGTGGAGCTCGCCGACGAGCGCATGATCGACCGTGACGAGGCGCTCCTGCGGGTCACGCCTGCTCAGCTCGATCAGCTCCTGCACCCGCGCTTCGATCCCGATGCCGACCTCGACCTGCTCGCCCGTGGTGTGCCCGCCTCGCCGGGAGCGGCGACGGGAGCGGTGGTGTTCGACCCCGATGTCGCCGAACGCCACGGACGCCACGGCAACGCCGTGATCCTCGTGCGCGAGGTGACCTCCCCCGACGACCTCCACGGAATGGCGGCGTCGCAGGGGATCCTCACCGCACAGGGCGGCAACCTGAGCCACGCCGCGATCGTCGCCAAGGGCATGGGCATCCCGGCGGTGTGCGGCGCCGACATCGACATCGACTACTCGCGGCGGACGCTGATGGCCGGCGACCGTGTCGTCGGCGAGGGCGAGATCATCTCCATCGACGGCTCCGGTGGCCTCGTGTGCCTCGGACAGGTGCCCGTCATCGTGCCCGAGCCGGGTGAGCACTTCGAGCGCCTGCTCTCGTGGGCCGATTCGCGGCGCCGCCTCGGTGTGCGCGCCAACGCCGACCTCCCCGCCGACTGCGCGCGCGCCCGCCGCTTCGGGGCGGAGGGGGTCGGGCTGTGCCGCACCGAGCACATGTTCCTCGGTGACCGCCTGCCGCTCCTGCGCCGCTACATCATGAGCGGTTATGACGAGCGGCACCTGCATCCGATCCGGGAGCAGCAGCAGGTCGACTTCGTCGGGATCCTCGAGGCGATGGACGGGCTGCCGGTCACGATCCGCCTCCTCGACCCGCCGCTGCACGAGTTCCTGCCCGACCTCGACCACCTGCTCGTGCAGCAGGCGCGCGGTGACGCCACGCCCGAGGAGATCGATCAGATCCCGGTCGTGCGGTCGCTGCACGAGGAGAACCCGATGCTGGGTCTGCGCGGCTGCCGCCTCGGGATAACGCATCCGAGCCTCTACCGGATGCAGGTCGCCGCGATCGCGTGGGCCGCGGTGAGGCGCGTGCGTGACGGTGGCAGTCCGGTCGTGGAGATCATGATCCCGCTCGTGTCGGAGCGGCGCGAGCTCGCCTTCCTGCGCGAGCACGTCGAGGAGGTGTGGAGCGCTGTCATGTCCGAGGCCGGCGAGGATGTGCCGGTTGCCGTCGGCACGATGATCGAGGTGCCCCGCGCTGCTCTGACCGCGGGGGAGATCGCCGAGTGCGCCGACTTCTTCAGCTTCGGGACCAACGACCTGACCCAGATGACGTGGGCGTTCAGCCGCGACGACGCCCAGCGCCACTTCTTCGACGCCTACCTCGAGGACGGGCTCCTGCCCGTCAACCCCTTCGACGTGCTCGA